>JAIORC010000021.1 GCA_021108335.1 Phycisphaerae bacterium | reverse complement strand
TTTCCTGCATGAAATGACGGAAGGCAAGCCCGCCGGCAAATTCGCCGGCTGCGTCTCGCCGGCTGAAACCGCCCTTAGCCATCGCCTGTTCACCGCGGCACTGGAATCAAATAAAAATTGCACGACTGTGCGCGTATAGCGGCTGACTTATATGTCGCCCCAACAGGATGCAGGAATCGGGAATGTACGCAAAATCCGACGAATTGCATGACGCCGCCTGAATACGACTTCTCAACCCTGAAGTGCCCCCTCCCTAATTACGCTAAAACCCTTGCATAAAGCCGGCTGAGTTGGTTAAATCCCCGGCTATGAAAACCATACATCAGTCAAAAAATCAGTCAGAAGATGTTTCGGATGTTTCGGATGTTTCGTCTCGCGAGAAACGCTTGCGGCAGTTCGTAGAGGAAACCATACGGCCACGGATACAGTTCGACGGCGGCGATATTCGTTTTGTCGAGTATGACGGCGAACAATTGGTTGTGAGCATGGAGGCCGACTGCTCCCGCTGTCCAGCCGTTGGACGCATCAAAACATGGCTGGAGAAGCAAATCGCCTCTTCGCTTGATATTCAATGCACCGTCGTGCAGAAACTCAAAAAGCCCTATTATTGGGCATAACTCCGAAACGCTTGGATTCAAAGAAGGAATTTTCCGATTATGGCGCACAAAAAAGTGGAACGCCGGGCTGTCAGTGATGTCAAGTGGCTCCAGATACGCATAAATAGCATTCAGCAGAAAATGGTACTGAATTCACAGCCTGTCGAAAACTGGCAGATCAGGGAAGCCGAGTATAAAACATCGGCGGAATACGAATTTTCGGATGAGACGTACAAGCCGATCCTGCCCGGCGAGTTGTGGGGCGGGCCGGACGGTACCGCCTTTTTCAAAACCTCGCTCAAAATGCCGGACAAGTTCGCCGGGCAACGAACGTATCTCAAGTTTACGAGCACCGCCGAGAGTATGGTATCCGTCAATGGCAAGATGGTCGGCGGCCTAGACCCGAACCGCGGGCGAATCATGCTGTCCGAATCCTCAGTCGGCGGCGACGAATTTAACATTGAGCTTGAATCGTATGTTCGATCGCGGCCTGACGATGAGCGCAGTGAAGTCAGCGCGATACGCGGGTGTATTCAGAAATTCCCTTCGCCGGTGCTGGAAAGCATCGACCCCGAAATCGAGCGGCTTTACTACGACTGCCTCGTGATTTACCAGGTACTCAGCGGCGATAGCACCGACGAAAACATCGTCGATTCGCTGAAGTACCATTTGGATAAGGCCCTGAATATTTTTGATCGTCATGAGACGGATCGCAATGCTCTGGCAAGCACCGTGCGGGCGGCTATCGAGTATCTCCAGGCGAAAGTGTACAATGAGGATTCCAGCTCGCTGGGCCGGCTTGCACTGGTAGCCCATTCGCATCTGGACATAGCCTATTTCTGGCAGAAGCATCACGCGATTCGCAAGAACGTACGCACGTGCGTTATTCAGCTCGACCTGATGGATCAGTTCCCGGAATTTACCTACTCGCACAGTCAGTCCTGGCTGTACGAGAAGCTCAAAAAGCATTACCCGGAAGTTTACGAGCAGGTCAAACAGCGTATAAAGGAAGGCCGCTGGGAAATCGTCGGCGGAATGTATGTCGAGCCGGACGGCAACGTGCCGTCGGGAGAATCCATGGTTCGCCAGTGCCTTATCGGCAAGAAATTCTTTAGCAAAGAGTTCGGCCTCGATATCGACACCTGCTGGGTCCCCGATAATTTCGGCAACAGTTGGATATTGCCCCAAATATTGGCCAAGAGCGGGATCAAGTATTTTATTTCCAATAAGATGTCAACGTGGAATGACACGAACGAATTTCCGCATAACACGTTTATCTGGCGGGGAATCGACGGCTCGGAAGTATTCACGTGTGTTCCGCCGGTCCACTTTATCAGCTGGATGGCCCCTGACCAGTTGAACGACAATTGGGACAGATTCGTCGAGAAGGATACCTGCGGGGAATCCATGCATATTTATGGTTATGGCGACGGCGGCAGCGGCGCGACGGAAGATATGCTGGAAATCGCCTCGCGGGTAAAACATTTCCCGTCCCTGCCGCAAACGCGAATAACGACCGCGGGCGACTATTTGCATAAAGCATTCCGCGATCCCGCAGCCCTTAAGACGTGGGACGGCGAGCTTTATCTGGAGATGCACAGGGGCACATACACCTCCAAGGCCATCCTGAAGAAATACAACCGGCAATGCGAGTTCCTTGTCAGGGACGCCGAGATATTAGCCTCTTTCGCGGGTCTCGCCGGCGGCGATTACCCGGCAGAGCCGCTGGAGCAGGCGTGGAAAAATATCCTCCTCAATCAATTCCACGACATTATCCCCGGTTCGCATATCGGGGCGGTTACGGTTGACGCCGTGGCTGACTATGAAGACGTCGTGTCGTCCACGGAGGAAATATGCTCCGCTGCCGGCGATACGCTCCTGGAGACAGCCGACGACTCGGCGGTTTCGGTCATCAACACTTTCTCCTGGCCGCGGTCGGACATGGTTCTACTCGACGCCGAAACCCGCGAAGACGCCAGCATAATCGACGCACAGGGCAATGTGTGCCCGACGCAAATTATCACCGACATCGAAGGCCAAAAGCACCTGGCCTGCCGCTGCCAAGCCGTGCCGGCAATGGGATATTCGGAATTCCGCTATGGTGATAATAAAACCCCGCAGGCAGCAACCGAAAATTCGTCAATGGCGGTTTCGCGCGACAGGCTGGAAAATGATCTGCTGAGCGTGAGTTTCGACGATGCCGGCAGGATCGTCAGTATCATCGACAAAACCACCGGGCGGGAAGTCGTTGAATCCGGCAAGACTGCCAACGCCTTCCAGCTTTTCGAAGACATGCCCGGCGTGTACAACGCATGGGATATTGTCCAATCCTATAAGGATAAATGCTGGGAATTCCCCAAGCCGCATTCCGTCGAAGTTCTGGAAGATGGCCCGCTGTCCGTCGCGTTGCTGTTCGAGTATGAATTTTCAAATTCCCGCCTGAAGCAGATAGTGCGACTTTTCCAGGGGGCTAAACGCGTAGATTTTGAGACATTTGTTGATTGGCAGGAGCGGCACAGGTTGCTGAAGGTTGCCTTCCCGGTGAGCATACTCGCCAGGCAGGCCCGCTACGATTTGAGCTACGGTTCTATCGAAAGGCCGACTCACGAGAACACCACCTGGGATCAGGCAAAGTTCGAAGTGTGCGGCCATAAGTGGGCCGACCTGTCCGAAGGCGACTACGGCGTAGCCCTCCTTAACGACTCGAAATACGGGTATGACATCCACGGCAACGTCATGCGGCTGACGCTGCTGAAAGGCCCGATTCGCCCCGATCCGCAGTGCGACGAGGGGCAGCACGTCTTCAGATACGCGATTATGCCGCATTGCGGCGATTGGCGGGAAGGTGGCGTTGTGGAGCGTGCCTACGAGTTCAACGCCCCGTTGCGGGTACTACCAGGCCGTCGCGGCAAATTGGCTGGCGAATCGATGATGTCGCTCGACTCGTCGCAAGTTAAAATCGAAGCCGTCAAGCAAGCCGAAGACGGCCAAGGGCTGATTGTTCGTATCGTGGAACTTTACGGAACTCGCGGAACGGCTTCGCTGAGTTGTCGCACGCCCATAGCCAAGGCAGCCGAATGCGATTTGCTGGAAAACACCATAGCCCCGGCTGAAGTTGAAAACGGCAAACTGTCTTTCAGCTACACCCCCTTCGAGATCAAAACCTTCCGCCTGCAGTAATTTCACACGTGCGGCGATTTTGAAAACCGTTCAGGGCGGTTCAGGAAATCCTGTAACCGGGCTTCGGCCTGTCTTGAGCAAAGCCTGAGAGGTTCGTATCCCCTTTGGTTAACCAAGCTTATGCGCATAAAAAACGTCCCGGGATTTCCGGAACGTTTTTTGCGACTGGAGCTGCAGGGATTCGAACCCTGGACCTTCTGCATGCCATGCAGACGCGCTCCCAACTGCGCCACAGCCCCGTGGGAGGAACCCTTTTAGCAATTTAAGCCGCTCCGGTCAAGCCCTACCTTGAAATTCTTCTCCAGCAAACATCATGGCTGGGTGGCATAATCCCCTGGGAGCCGTGTGTTTTTCCCGGTTCCAACGTGGGCGGGAGCACCCACCCTACGGTCGTGGGTGATACGCGACGGCCTGGGAAGACCGCCGCGCGGAGTTTAATAGTTTGGGTGGCATGGTTTGCTTGCAAGCCATGTGTTGTTCGTCCCGCGCGAAGTTCAAACATCGTGGCTGTCGCTGCGCTCCCACTACGGCACCGGGCTTTATTACCATGAATTCATTCGCACTATGCGGCAGCAGCTTTGGATTGGCTTTGGTATTCGCTCCAGCGTGTCCGTCGCCTCGGCCTGGTTGTCGCAGAGGACGAACAGCGTGCTGCCGCTGCCGCTCATGTGGACGGGCAACGGCAATGCCTTTCCGAGCGCATCCCGCAACTCAGCCAGTTCGCCGGCAGATTCCATCGCCGGAGATTCAAGTTGATTGACCAGCATATCTCGCCATTGCGACGGCGGGCTGGTAAGCAGATGGACGTCCAGTTGCTCCGGCATGCGGGTCGAGCCGGCGGCGTCGAAGGCTTTGTACACCGCGGCGGTTGCACAAGCGACTTCCGGCAGAATCAGCACTGCCCGGAAAGGGTAGACGTCAATCGGAGCCAATTGCTCGCCTCGACCCGTCATTCGCGCCACCGCCGGGCCGAGAAACAGCGGCACGTCGCTGCCCAGCCGCCCGGCCAAGTGTGACAGTTCGTCCGCCGGCAGCCCCAGCTCCCACAGGTCATTCAGGCCAGCCAGGACAGTGGCTGCGTCGGACGAACCGCCGCCAAGCCCGCCACCCGGCGGAATGTACTTCTTCAGCAGAATGTCCGCCCCCGGAACAGTCCGCCCCTCGGCTAGCATTTGCCCAGCCAGCATCGCGAGATTCTTCGAATCCGCCCCGCAATCGAATCCATCGCAGGAAAACTCCAGCCTGCCGTCGTCCCGAAGGCGCAGTTCCAGACAATCATACAGCGAGACTTTGGCTACGAGCGAATCCAGCGGGTGATAGCCGTCGGCGCCCAGCGGGCCTACCAGCAGGTTCAGATTGATCTTGGCTGGAGCGTAAAGCCGCAACAGCCCGTCATCCGCCCGCTCGACAGCGGGACGTAACGTGCAGCAAATCGAATTGGCGGCGTTATCTTCCGGCATAACGATGGGAATTTCCTTACTTGCCGAGTGTTTACCCGGACGGTGTAGAGAGTATACCCAAAGCCGCGGCATGATAAGTATAGAAAACCGCCGCAATCGCCGGTACGCCGGGCAATTTATCCCCTGTGGAGGGAACTACCTTGCATTTTTGCATTCAGAAGCGCTGGCATCGCCAATCGCGGCAAACACAGTCGAACGGAAAATCAGCGGCCTGCAAATGGACTATCTGGCGATGGCCCCTGCTGCTGACTTCCGACATCGAACAGGGGTACGCCCCGCTCGACACGAACTGTGTACCGCTGCACATTCTCCTGCTTGGCACGAATGCGCTCGTCGACAACATCTTCGCTCCGCACGTGGAAATAACTAGGCCTGTAACCTCGCATTCCCTATCCTCCTTCCGACAGCTTTTTTGCCTCTTCCCAGAGGCCCTCCAAGCCATCCAAAAGTACGCCATTACAAATCCGGTAATCGGCATAACAGCCGCCCAAACTTGACTCTTAATTATTTGCACGATTAGAGAAAATAACAAGAAGAAAAAAATGTTTTTTTTCGGTTCCCGCTTAATATCGCCAAACGCCCGAATCGGGCAAAAAATCCCATTCGCCGCGGAGAGATTCTTGCCAACGCCTGCCTCGTGGAGTATCCTAGCCGTCAATGTCGGACATTGTACCGACAAGTGAGTCCCGATGTAATTCGACACAAAGGAGAATGACATGGCGGAATGGTGGCATAACCTGAACGGTATCAATCAGGGGTTTTACGTTGCGGCAGCATTTTTCAGCGTTTTCTTTGTCTGGCAGTTGATTGCCGCGTTGATAGGCCTGGGCGGCGGCGAAGATGAAATCGACGCCGACGCGCACGACTACGACACCCACGGAGATATCGATCACGATTTTGATCACGATATCGACCACGACGCCCTCGATTCGGTGGCGGCCTTCAAACTCCTGAGCGTTCGCTCGATACTGGCGTTTTGCACGCTGTTTTCCTGGGCGGGGGCGATGTACCTCCAAGGCGGCAAAGAATTACAATGGGCCGTCGCGCTGGCAACCGCCTGGGGCGCGGTGGCGATGATTGCCGTAGCGATGATTTTCCACCTGATGCGCCGCATGACCGAAAGCGGCAACATGAGCCTTGCCAGTTGCGTGGGCACCGAAGGCACTGCCTATATCGACATCCCCTCCGCCGGCATGGGCGAGGCACGCGTAACCGTCAGCGGCGTGATGCAGGTTTTCAAGGCCCGCGGCGCAACGGACGCGGTAATCCCGGCAGGCACGCCGATAACCGTTACGCGAGTGCTCAGCCCAAATACCATAGAAGTTAAAACCATTGAAAAATCCGAATCTTCCGAAAATTTTCAAAAAACCTCTAATGCAAAGGAAACGCAATCATGATCGAATCTCTTATGTCATCCCTCCCGCTGGCGGTAGCCGGCAGCCGCAGAGCCGCTGAAACACAAACAGAGGCTGGAATGCCCGTAGCACTCATACTGGCGTTGATTATCGGGGTGATTATCCTCGTTCTGTTCATCACCCTGGCCAAGCGGTACAAACGCTGCCCAGCCAATAAAATTCTCGTGATTTACGGCAAGACCGGCAGCGGTGCCGCCAAGTGCGTCCACGGCGGGGCGGCGTTCATATGGCCGCTGTTTCAGGCGTACGAATATCTCGACCTCGAACCGTTCGTCGTGCCGATTGACCTGTCAAACGCACTCTCGCAGGAAAACATCCGCGTAACCGTACCGACGACCGTTACCGCAGCCATCTCCAATCGGCCGGGCATCATGCAGAGCGCCGCCGTCCGCCTGCTGGGGCTTTCCCGCGTGCAGATACAGGCACAGGCACAGGATATCATCCTCGGCCAAATGCGTGCCGTCATCGCCACGATGAAAATCGAGGATATCAACCGCGACCGCCAGGCGTTCATGGGCAAGGTCAACGAAGCCGTCTCCCTGGAACTGGAAAAGATCGGCCTGCAGGTCATCAACGTCAACATTCGCGACATCGAGGACGAGTCCGGGTACATCATCGCCCTGGGCCGAAAAGCCGCCGCGGAGGCGATCAACCAAGCCAATATCGACGTCGCCGAGCAGGAAAAATCCGGTAAAACCGGCGTCGCCGAGCGGCAGCGAGATACCCGCGTAGCAGTCGCCGCCGCCAACGCCACTGCCGACATCGGCGAAACCACCGCAGAACGCGACAAACGTCAACAGGTAGCCGGCCTGGAAGCCCAAGCCGTCGAAGCCGAAACCGTCGCCAACGCCAAAAAGGCTGCCTATAACGCCAACCAGGAAGTCGCCGAGCAGACCGCCCGCCAGCGGTCGGAATCCGCCGCACGGGAAGCCACCGGCGCTGTCCGCGTCGCCGAGCAGATGGCTGAGAAGAAGGCAGAGGAAGCCCGCGCCCAACGCGAAGCGGCTCGCCTCAACGCCGAAGTAATCGTGCCCGCCGAAGCCGAGAAGGGCAAAGTCATCATCGCCGCCGACGCTGAGAAAGAGCAGAAAATCCTCATCGCGGAGGGCGACGCCAAGGCAAAGATCGCCCGAATGACCGCCGAAGGCCAGGGCGAGCAAGCCATCCTGGACGGCAAGGCCAAGGGCTATCAGCACCTCATCGACGCCACCGGCGACACCAAAGGCGCAGCCTCGCTGTTGGTGGTCGAAAAACTCAAGCAGATCGCGTCCATACAGGCCCAGGCCATCCAGGATCTGCCGATCGAAAAGGTCTTCATCTGGGACGGTGGCGGCGAGGGCGGCGGCATGAAGAACCTCGGCCAGCGTCTAATGGGCGCTTTGCCGCCGATGCACGAACTGGCAAAACAGGTCGGCCTGGAACTGCCGGAATTCCTCGGCAAAATCGCCAAGGAAGCAAACGCACAAGCCGAAACAACCGGGGAACCCCAAAAAGATCAGGGCAGCGAAAAATAGTTTCCCAGGCATGCCGCCCGGCGAAGCAAAATAACAAATTGGGTGGCATGGCGACACCGCAGGGGTCGCCATGATGGATGCGAGACAGCATGCTTCTGCAAGCAGAAGCATGGCACCCGGCCCAGCATAAGACGCATATCGCGCGGCGGCCATCCCTGGCCGCCGCGCAATTGGCCCGCGATTTACTTTGACAGGGTGCCGTGGCGGGAGCGAAGCTTTCTGCCACGATGTTACAAGAGCAGTTAATTCTCCGGTGACGGGGTGGGTGTTTCCGCCTGCGCATGGGTGAACCACGAGGGCATGCCTGCCCTCGGCAGAATCACCGGCCCTACATCTTTGGTACGTTCACGATTTTTACGGAGTTGATTATGAATCGAATGAAAAGCAACATCGTCAAACTCGTCGTCGTGGGGCTGATTCTGGCATGCGGCGTGGGCATTTGGATAAACAAGCCAGCCGACCCCAAAGAACTTCGCCAGGCCATCTGGGCTCGAGATGCGGAAAAAGTAAAGAAACTCCTTCAAACCGGGCTTGATGTGAACGCCAGAGACGAAAATGGCAGAACAGCCCTAATGAATGCGTCGCAGACAGGCCATGCGAAGATTGTCAAGCTGTTGCTGGACAAGGGTGCCGACGCAAAAGCCAAATCCAAATCTGGCTGTACGGCCTTGATAGAAGCTGTGCAGCAAGGCCATGCGAAGACAGTCAAGCTATTGCTGGACAAAGGTGCTGATGCAAATACCAAACGCAAAGGTGACGAGACGATCTTGTGGATAGCATTACGGCGAGGCAATACGGAGATCGTCAAACTGTTGCTGGACAAGGGTGCAGACGTAAACGCCAAAAGCATATACGGACACGAAACAGTTTTGGAGAGGGCTTCCAGGAGAGGCTATACGGAAGTCGTCAAACTGTCGCTGGACAAAGGTGCCAAGGTAAACGCCGACACATTCGGAACATTCGGAAGTAGGGCCTTGACGGAGGCATTGCGGGAACGCCATACAAGGATCGTTAAACTGTTATTGGACAAGGGGGCCGATGCGAACACCAGATACCCACGCGGAGAAATGGTCTTGATAAAAGCATTGCAGGATGGCCGTACGAAGATCGCCAAACTGTTGCTGGACAATGGCGCGGATGCGAACACCAAAACCAAAAGTGGCTCTACGGCCTTGATGATAGTGGCATGGCGGAAAGGCAATGCGGAAATCGTCAAGTTGTTGCTGGACAAAGGTGCCAAAGTAAACGCCAGAGACAAAAAAGGCTACACGGCCTTGTGGTCGGCATCACGACGTGGCCGTACGAAGATCGTCAAGCTGTTGCTGGACAATGGCGCTGATGTGAACGCCAAAAATGGCGGGGGCTACACCGCCCTGATGGCGGCAGCATTACTGAGAGGCAATACTAAAACCGTAAAGTTGCTGCTGGGCAAGGGTGCCGATATAAAAGCCAAAACCAAAAATGGCTACACGGTTTTGATGGCAGCTTCGGAGGGAGGCAATACGGAATTCGTAAAAATGTTGCTGAGCAAGGGCGCCGATGTGAATGCTAAAACCAAGGGTGGTTATACGGCCTTGATGGATGCGTCGAGGGGAGGCCATACGAAAATCGCAAAGCTGTTATTGGACAAAGGTGTTGATACAAAAGCCAAAACTCGCTGGGGCGGTACAGCCTTGGTGGCGGCTTCGGGGGGAGGCCATGTAGAGACCGTCAAACTGCTGTTGGACAAGGGTGCCGACGTAAAAGCCAAAAGTGCAGCCTTGATGGCGGCTTCGCTGAAAGGCCATACGAAGATCGTTAAACTGTTGTTGGACAAAGGTGCCGATGTAAACGCCAAAACTGATTGGGGCACCACGCCCTTAATAGAGGCTTCGGGGGGAGGCCATGCGAAGGCCGTCAAACTGCTGCTGGACAAGGGTGCCGATGTAAAAGCCAAAGACAAAAACGGCAATATGGCCTTGATGGCGGCTGCGGAGGGAGGCCATACGGAAGTCGTAAAGTTGTTGCTTAACAAGGGTGCCGACATAAACGCCAAAACAAAAAAGGGCACGGCCTTGATAATGGCATCGGAAGGGGACCATACGGAAATTATAAAATTGTTGCTGGACAAGGGTGCCGATATAAACGCCACAACGAAAAAGGGCACGGCCTTGATAACGGCATCGGGAAGGGGCAATACGGAAATCATAAAATTGTTGCTGGACAAAGGCGCCGATATAAACGCCACAACGAAAAAGGGCACGGCCTTGATAACGGCATCGGGAAGGGGCAATACGGAGATCATAAAATTGTTGCTGGACAAGGGTGCAGATGTGAATGCCAAAACCAAAAGTGGCTACACGGCCTTGATGGCGGCATCGCGGAAAAACAATACGAAAATCGTAAAGTTGTTGTTGGACAAGGGTGCCGACGTAAACACCAAAACACAAAAAGGCACGGCCTTGATAACGACATTGCGGAGTGACCATAGAAAAACCGTCAAGCTGCTGTTGGACAGGGGTGCCGACGTAAACGTCAGAGACATAAAAGGCAACACGGCCTTGATGGTGGCATCGCGGAAAAGCAACATGGAAGCCGTAAAGTTGTTATTGGACAGGGGTGCCGACGTAAACGTCGGAAACACAAACGGCGATACACCCTTGATGGTGGCATTGTGGAAAAACAACACGGGAGTCGTAAAGTTGTTACTTGACAAGGGTGCCGACATAAACGCCAAAACAATAACTGACTACACGATCTTGATGGCAGCTTCGTCAAAAGGCAATACGAAAATCGTCAAACTGTTACTTGACAAGGGTGCTGATGTAAACGCCAAAACAAAAAGTGGCTACACGGTCTTGATGGCAGCTTCGTCGAAAGGCAATACGAAAATCGTCAAACTGTTGCTGGACAAGGGTGCCGACATAAACGCCAAAACAAAAAAAGGCACGGCCTTGATAACGGCATCGCGGAGAGGCAAGACAGAAGTCGTAAATTTGTTGCTGAGCAAGGGTATCGACGTAAACGCCAAAACCGAAATGGGCAAAACGGCTTTGATGGTGGCGGCATCGCGGAAAAAAGATACGAAAACCGTAAAGTTGTTGCTTAACAAGGGTGCCGACGTAAACGCCAAAGACAAAAACGGCAGTACAGCCTTAATGGCGGCAGCATCGCGGTATGGCAATATGAAAATAGTCACACTACTGCTGGACAAAGGTGCCGATGTAAATGCCAAGACCAAAAGTGGCAGAACGGCGTTAATGGCGGCAAAATCGTGTTATGGCGGTGGCAGCCCGAAAATCGTCAAGCTGCTCAAAAAGGCGGGGGCCACGCACTGAGATTTTTGAGAGCCGGCGGTTGGCTGCGGTGGCGATGACGGCGATGGCCAGCGCGGGGCATATCCGCGGTAGTTGGCGGGCGGCTTGGCAAACATCGTGGCTGTTGCTACCGCTCAGCGGGTGCCGTGGCGGGAGCGTTAGCGACAGCCACGATACTGTTGCTTAGAACAGCCAGCCTTCTCTTTCATCCCGGCCTTCGTCCAGCCGGCTGGATACACACGTCGCGGATTCTTTGACAGAGGTCTGTACCAGTTCCGGCGTGTGGACTTCATCCGGCTGGGTCTTGAGGTGATCCGCGAAGCGATCCACCCGCATCTGCCATTCTTCGCTGAGGCTGCGTGGGGTTGCCGGGACTGCCGGAGTTTCATCCCGCCACGTCGCCAGATCAGCCGCTATCGCCGCGTCGCTTTGACACGGAAGCTCAGCCACGGCTACCGCACACGGCGAATCCGCCGGCTCGGCCTGGAAATATTTATCGTACCTGTGCGGATCGCCCTCAAGCCGGGGAGCCTGCAACAAAGATAGATGATCCAGATAGTTATTCAGTTCAATATCGTCGAACCGAGCCAGGAACCCTGGATCCGCCGAATGATTTAACTCCATTATTTCGTCGATCAATTCTCGCTTGGTCATGCTTACTCCACTACTTCAGACCACGATATTGATCCCCAGGGTATCCGTACCAATGAACTTTATCGTCTCAAAAAGTCACAAAACTTTAATGCTTTAATATTGGATGTTTCTTGGCAACTCGACGCCAAACGTAATATACTCAACGGCGAGGACACCATGACCGACAAAGCCAATGACAACGCGATGAAAGACCTCACCAGCCTGCTGGCGATTTCCCGCGCGATGGTAGCCGCGGACGATCTCGACGAATTGCTGAGCCTGATTATCAAACACGCGCTCGAACTGCTGCGGGTCGAGCGGGCTACGCTGTTTCTCTACGACAAGTCGCAAAACCAGTTGGTCGCCCGGATAGCCACCGGCATGGACGACCTGCGCGTGCCCGCCGATAAGGGCATCTGCGGGCAGACCGTCCAGACCGGTAAGACTATCGTCGTGCCCGACGCCTATGCCGACGAGCGATTCAATCCGCAGGTCGATAAGGACACCGGCTTTCGTACGCGGAACATCATGTCCGTGCCCCTGCGGGATTACTCCGGCGGGCTGGTCGGCGTTTTGCAGGTGCTCAACAAAAAGTCCGGAGCCTTCCGGGACTACGACATAAATCTCGCCGAAACGCTCGGCGCGCAGGCTGGGGTCGTCATCCAGCGGGCGCACCTTATTCAGCATTTCATGGAGAAGCAGGAAATGGAGCGGGCGATGGAGATTGCCCGGAACATCCAGCGGGGCCTGCTGCCGGAAAAACCGCCGGAAATCGAGGGCTTCGACATCGCCGGGCTTTCCGACCCTGCCGACGAAACCGGTGGCGATACGTTCGACTTTATCCCCCTGCCCAACGGCCATTGGGCGTTCGTGGTAGCCGACGCGACCGGCCACGGCATTGGGCCTGCCTTGGTAATCGCCGAGACCCGCGCGATGCTCCGGGCCAGCGCACACCTGTCCACAGCCGATTCGCGTTCGGTATCCCACATCATGGAAACCGCTAACCACCTGCTGGTCGAAGACCTGCCCGACGACAGCTTCGTTACATGCTTCCTGGGCATTCTGGACCCCGAAGCCCGCAAGCTCACCTACGCCTCTGCCGGCCATGGCCCGCTGATGTTCTATAAGCAAAGCGAAGACAGGCTCGACGAAGTTTCCTCCACAGCCGTGCCGCTGGGCATATTGCCCGACGCCGACTTCACGGAAACATGCACGTTCGACTTCGACCCCGGCGACTTCGCCGTGATAACCACGGACGGCATATTCGAAGCCGCCAACGCCGACGGTGAAGAGTTCGGCATCGAACGAATGAACGCCATGCTCCGCAAGCACCGCAGCCAATCAGCCCAGGAAATAATCTCCCACCTCCGCCAAGCCGTTACACACTTCGCACCCGGCGGACAAAAAGACGACATAACCGCCATCGCCATAAAAGCCCCGGAGTAGCCGTCGCTACGTCGAGAGCGATTTTGCGGAGGAGCCGCCCGGCATGGTTTCGTAGTATCCCAGCGGCTATTCGCAGGATTGCAGTTGCAGTTCGCCGTTATGGAAGCATTGCTCGATTACCATTCCGGCGATTCCCCTGATGGTGGCGGTGTCGGCAGGCTCGCCGGTGAGAATGTCCACGTTGCCGGAATCCAGCCCCGCAAGCTCGGCTTGCAGATTCTTGTGCAAAAACTGCCCGAATATTGCGGAAAACTCCATGTCGTCGCTGCCGATAATCACCGCCTGGGGATCCAGGGCTGCGACTATCGGGCTGAGCGTACCGGCAAGCCGGCGAACGATTCTGTCCAAAACGTTGCGAACCACGCGGTCTTCGCGGGCGATTTTCGCAACATCCGATATTGAAGAAATCTTCTCCAAGCCGGGCTGAACACGCTTGATCTCATCCAAAATCGCCCCGACGCTGCAATAGGTTTCCAGGCAGTCCGTCTTGCCGCAGGCACAAGGCCGCATCTCGTTACCGGCGGAAATGTGCCCGAACTCGCCAGCCGAATAACTGTTGCCGACGACCATCTGGCCGTGAATAATCGACGCGGCGGCAAGCCCGTCAAGAATGCCGACGTACAGCATGTTGCGATATCGCTTGATATAGCGGCTGAACCAGGCGTTGGCCCATAGCTGGCAGCGGATGTCGCTGTTGACATGCACAGGCCTGCCGAGCTTCGATTCGAGCGTCTGGCGGACGGGGATGTTTTTCCAGTGCGGAAGGTTCGCCGCAAAGTGGCTGACGCCCGCCTCCGGATCAACAATGCCCGGATCGGCTACGCCCAGGCCCATTACGATACCGTCGGCCCGCCGGATGTCTTCCCGAAAACCGTCGGCGATCATTTCCAGTATCTGCTCCGGCTGGCTGGTATGCGGATCAAAGGCCAGGCCGTGCATATTCTGGATGGAGCCGTCGAGGTGGACGCGGGCGAAAAATATTTCGCTGGGGCAGATACTCGCGACGAGCACGTGGTACGTTTCCGTGTTGAGGCTCAGGCTGCTGCGGAGTTTATCCGGATTATTGGCGACTACCACGCCGTTGTCGATCAATTCGGCTATGATGTTTGTTACGCTGGACTTACGGATTTTCAGTTCACGGCTCAGCTCCGCGCGGCGTAACGTCTCCTCAAAATGAAGCATGCGAAGTATCGCATAACGATTCACGTTACGCTTGCGGGTTTGTTCATTCAATTTGCCGGGTTGGTTTTGCATAAGTTCCATATCTGGTACTTTATCAGATATCTTCCCACCTGACAAGTACCGCTTGAAAATATTCCGATCAGGAACCCCAGTTGCCCTTACCGGGCCGACAAAGCGATTATTATCACATAATTCCGGCTATTTCAGCGCGAATCGCCGGTAATGATAAAAAAATGCCTCAAATTGATTTTATTCTTGGAACGGCCACAAACTGTGATATGATAAGAATGGAACGCATATGCAACAAGTGAGCGTTTTCGCGACAATATATATATTCGAGAAGTTACCTGGACTTAGCCAGGCGTAAAGGAGCTGTAGCAGATGTCTGAAGAGTTAGCAATTAACGGCGGTTCCCCTGTACGGACGGAACCTTTTCCGAGTTGGCCGATTTTCGGTAAGGAAGAGCAAACCGCCTTGTCCCGTGTTTTGAACAGTGGCCAATGGGGCCGGCTGAGTGGCGATGAAGTGGCGAAGTTTGAACGGCGATTCGCGGATTACCATCACGCCGCCCACGGTATCGCCGTGGTAAACGGCACGGTTTCGCTGCGTATCGCGCTGCTGGCTGCGGGAATCGAAGCCGGCGATGAGGTTATCGTCCCGCCGTACACTTTCCTCGCGACCGCCACGGCTGTCGTTGAAGCCAACGCCACGCCGGTATTTGTCGACATCGACCTGGAGACATTCAACATCGACCCCAAAGCCATCGAGGCGGCGATTACGGATCGGACCAAAGCGATAATTCCGGTACACGTCGGCGGGCTGCCGGCTGACATGGACGCGATCATGGACATCGCCAATCGCCACGGGCTTACGGTTATCGAGGACTCCGCCCATGCACACGGGGCCGAATATAAAGGCCGGCGCGTCGGCTCGCTCGGGCACATGGGTTCGTTCTCGTTCCAGTCCAGCAAGAACTTCACCAGCGGCGAGGGCGGCATCGTTATCACCAGCGACGACGACCTGGCCGGGGAATGCCGATCTATCCACAATTGTGGCCGCGCGGAAGACGGCCAGTGGTACGAGCACCACATTATCAGCGGGAATTATCGTCTTGGCGAGTTCCAGGGCGCGATACTCAACGCCCAGTTCGACCGGTTTGACGAGCAGGCTGCGCGGCGCGACCGGAACGCGAAATATCTTGTCGAGCGGCTGTCGAAACTGTCCGGAATCTACCTGCAAAAGCGCGGCGACGATTGCACCCGGCATGGCTGCCATCTGTTCCTGTTCCGCCTGAACCCGGCGGAGCTTGGCGTATCGCGTGAGGTATTCCTTGCGGCAATCGAGGCGGAGGGCATTCCCGCCTGCGCGGGCTATGTTCTGCCGCTGTACCGCCAACCGGTGTTCACAAATCTTGCCTTCGGCCCTTACACGGGATATAAAAATAACCATCCAGATTTGGACTACACCAGGACGAACTGCCCGAATTGCGAGACGATTTGCACCGAACAGGGCGCCTGGATGTATCAAAGTCTGTTGCTTGGCGAGCAAAAGGATATGGACGATATTATCCGCGCATTCGAAAAGGTTCACGCAAACCTTGACAGCCTGGCTGAACCGGCGGAAAAAACTGTCGGAGCAACTGCATGATTGTTGGAACGTCGCAGATAGACATTACACCCAAGCCGGGCAGCGACATAACGGGCTTTGCCGACCGCACGCACCCCTCGACGGGTGTGCACGACCCGTTGTATTGCCGGGCTTTGTACCTGGAAGAAGGCGACGAACGCGTATTGTGGCTTCACGCGGATTTGCTCGGTTTCGAGCGGAGCTTCGTCGATGACTTCAGGCGCTGGGCCGAGCGGGAACTGGGCTTGCCGTCGTCGCGTGTGATGGTTTCGGCTACGCATACCCACTCCGGCCCGGTGGTGGTTCACCTGACCGGGTGTGGCCGATACGATGCCGGCTACGTCGAGCAGTTAAAACAGTGGATGCAAGCCGCTGCCGCCGATGCCCTGGCGAATACCGAAAACTGCACGCCAGTAACCGTCGAGGGCCTGTATGAATTGGCAATAGTTCGGCGGGGGGCTTCGGCCCATGCAGATCCGCGCGTCGGGGCGATTGGATGGCGGCGAACTGATGATACGTTCAAAGCGGTCGTGCTTAATTATGCCATGCACGCGGTCTGCATGAAGGACTACCAGACCAGCGCCGATTACCCGGGGCAAGCCGCAATTGCTCTGTCTGAACAATTGCCCGGTAAACCGATGGCGCTGGTGTGCGTCGGCGCGTGCGGCAATATAAATCCGCCGACAGTCGGCGTCGATTTCGAGCAGATGAAGGATTGGAGCCGGCAATTGGCGGAGTCCGTTATAGACAAACTGCTACAGGCACCGACAGGCGCGCCGGCAAAAAATGCGTCGCCGGTAGTCTTGACAAAAACCGTTCCGCTGCCCCTGGATGTCTGGAGTGTCGAACAGATCAATAGCCATGCGGATCAATACCTCTCCTTTGCCAACGATCCGGATTGGGGCGAAAATTATCGCCTCGCGGTTGAGACCTGGCGCGAGTCGATGACGGAGTACGTGCAAAACAACGGTGCCGATTATGTAGACATCGAATTATTCGCCCTGGCGATTGGCGGTGTTGTATTGCTGGGTGTCAACGCGGAAATCTTTTCCACTTTTACGGAGATAGTTCGCGCGAGTACGTGGCAAAAAGTTTACACGGTAGGTTTGGCCAATGGCGTAGTCGGGTATGTGCCCACAGCCTCGGCGTATGACGAGGGCGGCTACGAGGTCGAATCCGCATTTCTTTTCTATAACGCTTTCCGCCCCAAACGTGGAGGCCTGGAACTTCTGGCCGACCACGCCAGCCGCCTGGTAACTGAGCTGGAGCAATTTGTAGCGGCTTCCTGGTAATCTGTCCCGTAAAAAATAATGGGTGCCGTGGCGGGAAGCGAAGCTTTCAGCCACGACGTAACTATTGCGAGAAAGCCCCTTGGGGGGCACCCGACAATTTCCCACGATGTCGGGTGGCATGGAAACCCCGCGTTTTTTGCGGGGTAGCCATGAAAGATCGATTCGCAATTTCTACGCCATCCCTCATGGCCTCACTTTGTACCCTAGCGCGGTGGCCTTCCCAGGCCACCGCGGCACAGGTTGCAAACCTGTGCCACCCTCGCACCTGGTTCGCGGGACGAAAAACACATGGTCCCCAGGGGACCATGCCACCCAAACATACCATCTGCCATGGTGTGTCTCTCTTTCGTGGCTGAAAGCTTCGCTTCCCGCCACGGCACCCGACGCGTTTTTTTACCGCCCCCTGGGGGGCACCCATTATTGTCTCTGGGACGGAGTACCAGGGCAATTTGTAGAAACTGTCTGAAATTGTTTGTATCGAATTATTTTGCCCGTGCTCCGAGCTTCCGTATTTCGTACTTTTGAGTCAGCGATGTTTTGCCTGCGGCGGATTGTTCGAACATTTTTATCACATCCACTTTTCCCCAGCCGGCCTTTGCGGCCTTTGCCTTTCCGACTTCTTGCCGTTTGGCGGAGTGTTTTCCATGTCTTATTATGCACCAATCATAAATTATTTTTTTATAGGATGTTACCGGGGCGTTGTCGGCCTGTATGGGCGTGTAGATTACGTATAGTTTGCCTTTTACCGGCTTGATGATTTCCAGTTTATTCGTTATCTCGATGGCGTCGTCTTTGAAGCAATAGGTTGTCGTGTAGTTGATCGGAACAGTTTTCTGGCTTCTTCTATGCCGCAAGGTTCCGGAGATTTGTATTTTGTAGGGGGCTTTGTCGCTCCGTACCTTGCACTTGGCCTCGATGTCGTAATTATTCGCTGCCGTCTTTCCGTCCTGCTCGTATACGATGCAGTTCAGGCCTTGGAGCCTGCGAGAGTGCCCGCTGAACTGGTGGCTCTTTTTGGCCAGGTCGTACATGTCGGCAATCACGCCGCCGCTTGGAGTTGCCGGGCCATAGGAAAGGTTGACGATATAGCCGCCCGTCTTGACAGCCACGATCTTCGTCTCGGATAGATTCTTGAGGTATCCTTCCTTGCGGTCGTTTACGAGCACGTAATCCGAAGAATATTTTTTCCAGAACTCGTAACAATCGATGAACTGGTGCGTCTCGTGTGCCGACCAGGCGAGGCTGTAACCTGTCGGGCCGCCGTTTTTGCCCCGCCCCCACGATTGGCCGTACGGCAGCGAGGGAGTGTTGAAATCCTCGCAGATTATCGCAGCCCACTTTTTGGCGACCGGTGAGTGTTGTGCGAAAACGAACGGCGCGAGCAGAAAATCGGAATGTGTGCCGGCATTGTTGAGAGGCACTTGCCAGAAATTGTACTTTCTCGCGTTGCCCCGACACCCGAAGCCGGCTTGGTGATAATAGTTATTCTCCCGCGGCATGGTCAGGTATTGCAGCGTGTCGAAATGCTTAGCCATTATCTCCCTGATTTTCTTTCGCTCAGCCGCCGCAAGTTTCTCGGGCAGGAGATTGTAGATAAGCGCCAGGGCGGACTCGGAAGTAAAAGCGTAATTGGGGTCGTAACCGATTTTTTTCACCCCTCGCTTCGTGGCTCCGTGGATGGAGTTGTTCCACTCGCCCTGCAATCCGTCCTGGGTATAGGGATAGCGGAAAGTATACTTGTTCAGGGCCGCCAGCACGCAATCAAGGTATCGCTTCTCCCCCGTTATATGATACATTTCCAATAGAAAATGCTTAGCCACCAGGAACTGATTCTGAACGAACCAGTTCTGCCCCAGGGGCATTCCCCAATAAGCCTCGGCGGCTGTTACCAGCGATTTTTTCCAATACTCTTTCTGTGTAAGCAGCCGGTCCGGGTCGGCTTTGGGCTTCGGCTGGATCGGCGGGGTAATGGTTATGGAATCGATTGGCGTGGACTTGTCCTGGCGGACATGGGCGGCCATATCGAATCTTTCCATTTTTACCGGGATATTGGAAATATCGCAGGTGAAAATTTTCCACTTGTTGTCGCCGGTGGATTCCAGCGTTCCCAACAGCTGCCACTTGCCGCCGCGGAGCATTTTGATCTGCACTTTCGCGCCCGTGTCTTTGTATCGGATAGCCAACTTGAAAGGCGCGTCGATTATCCCGTCGGAGTCCTTGTCATATTTATTCCCGCCACGGTTCATGTAATAAAAATAGGACATTGACTTGGCAGCAGGCGTACGGTAATCGGTCTTCCCGTCTTTGGCGATGGCCGACCACCTCCTTGGCGGCGCCAGCCAGATATGCCCAGTCAAGTTGCCCCTGAAATCGTCATTGTCGCCGACATTTCCGCTGAATTTGCTTTTCCGCGTCGGCCATTTGCGATCTCTCACGGTATCATCGAGATACGGTTCGAGCTGCACGTAGGCCTTGGCCAGCGTTCGCCCGATAAACGCGTTTTCGACGTATCCCCTCGTCCACCCCCATCCGCCCCTCTGTCTCTGTCGGGAAATGATATATTCGCCCATGGCAATGGCGCTTTTCAGCAGTTTGGGGTTACGGTACCAGGGATCCTTGTATCCCAGCTCCGCCGTCAGGTCGTGATTGTATCTCCACGCCAGGCCGTATATCGCCTCGTGGATGAAGAACTGACTTTCCCTTTTAATCGGCATGGAGCCGTAAGCCGGTTTCTTCGGATCCATTTGCTGGGCAGCCAATGCCCTCGGAATCATCAGATCAAAAGTTTTAATGGTATTGATGCGATTTGAGGCAGCCGGTTTGTCGGCCTTCGGCCCGGCGCTCATGGACACGGAGGGAATCGCCAACAGAATCAGACTCGATAAAAAAACGCTGCCCATAGCGGGTGCTTTGCTAGTCATTTTTTGAGTTCCTGCTAAATTTTGATTAATCATCAGATTATTTTAATAGGACTTCGTACTTTTGAGTCAGCGACGTTTTGTCCGTGGCGGATTGTTCGAACATTCTTATCACGTCCACTGTTCCCCAGCCGCCTGTTTTGGCCTTTTCCTGCAGTTCGGCGGATATAGCGGCGTGGCTCTGAATCACAGTCCTATCATAAGTTATTTTTTTGTCGGAGATTACCGGCGGTTTGGCGGCCTGTATGGGCGTGCAGACTACGTATAGTTTGCCTTCCAGCGGCTTGAGGATTTTCAGTTTATTCGTTACTTCGATGGCGTCGTCTTTGAAGCAATAGGTTATTGTGTAGTTGATCGGAACGGTTTTCTGATTTCTATGCCGCAAGGTTCCGGAGATTTGTATTTTATAGGGGGCTTTGTCGCTCAGTATCTTGCACTTGGCCTTGACGTCGAAATTATTCGATGCCGTCTTCCCGTCCTGCTCGTATATAAGGCAGTTCAGGCCATAGAGTTGGCCGGCGCGCCCGCTGAACAGGTGGCTCTTGTGGGCCAGGCTGTACACATCGGCAATCACGCCGCCGCTTGGAACCGCCGAGCCGTAGGAAAGGTTGACGATATAGCCGCCCGTCTTGACAGCCACGATTTTCGTCTCGGATAGATTTTTGATATATCCTTCCTTGCGGTCGTTTACGAGCACGTAGTCCGAAGAATAATCTTTCCAGAATTCGTAACAATCGATGAACTGGTGCGCCTCGTGTGGCGCCCAGGAGAGGCTGTAACCTGCCGGGCCGCCGTCTTTACTCCGTCCCCACGCTTGGCCGTACGGCAGCGAGGGGGTATTGAAATCTTCGCAGATTATCGCCGCCCACTTTTTGGCGACCGGCGAGCACTCCGCGAAAACGAACGGTGCGAGCAGGAAATCGGAATTAGTGCCGGCATTGTTGAGAGGCACTTGCCAGAAATTGTACTTTCTCGCGTTGCCTCGACACCCGAAGCCGGCTTGGTGATAATAGTTATTCTCCCGCGGCATGGTCAGGTATTGCAGCGTGTCGAAATGCTTAGCCATTATCTCCCTGAATTTTTTTCGCTCAGCGGCTGCGAGTTTCTCGGGCAGGAGATTGTAGATAAGCGCAATGGCGGACTCTGATGTGAAGGTGTAATTGGGGTCGTAACCGAGTGTTCTCACCCTTCGCTTCGTGGCTCCGCGGATGGCTTCGTTCCACTCGCCCTGTATGCCGTCCTGGGTATAAGGATAGCGGAAAGTGTACTTGTTCAGGGCAGCCAGCACACAATCAAGGTATCGCTTATCCCCCGTTATGTGATACACTTCCAGTAGAAAATGCTTACCCACCAGGAATTGATTCTGTACGAACCAGTTTTGCCCCAGGGGCATTCCCCAGTAGGCCTCGGCGGCTGTAACCAGCGATTTTTTCCAGTACTCTTTCTGTGTAAGCAGCCGGTCCGGCTCGGTTTTCTGCTTTGGCTGGATCGGCAGGGTAATGGTTATGGAGTCGATTGGCGTGGACTTGTCCTGGCGGACATGGGCGACCAGCTCGAATCTTTCCATTTTTACCGAGACATTGGGAATATCGCAGGTGAAAGTTTTCCACTTGTTGTCGCCGGTGGCTTCCAGCGTTCCCAACAGCTGCCACTTGCCGCCGCGGAGCATTTTGATCTGCACT
>JAIORC010000291.1 GCA_021108335.1 Phycisphaerae bacterium | reverse complement strand
GGCGAAATCGAAATCGAAATGTGAAACCTTCCCATGCGGGTCCAGTTCACAGGGACGGGTTTAGTTTACAGGGAGACGATTATGTCATTAGCTTCTCGCGGATACAAACTTCTTTGCCATCTCTATCGCAATGTCCTTCAGCGGATGCGGGTTCTCCAGCAAATGCAAGAACAAGGGATAACCCCAGCCGGTTCAGCCTCATCCGGTGCAGTCCCCTCAGTCGTCCCACTTCCCAAGCCTGCCCTGGCGACAGTGGAACAACTGGAACCACGACTGATGCTGGATGGAACATCACCTGTGATCGAGGGAATTTTTCCTTTACCTGCAGATGGCGGCCAGGTGGCTGTGGTAAAGGATATGCTGAATGTACATATCAGCGAAGATTTGGCCTCAGATACAGTCAACCAAGTGGATAGTTGGGAACTGCGATCTGCTGGTGCCGATCAGTTGTTGGGAACGGCGGATGATTCGCTGATTCCTATAGAAATCAATCCAGAATATACGTCAGGGCAGCAAATTCAAATTGGTATCGGTTCAGGCGAGTTGGCCCCAGGTAAATATTCTTTTTCCGCCTCAGGGACGATATTGACGGATTTGGCGGGTAATCTGCTGGATGGGGATGGTGACGGAGTTGGAGGGGATGATTATACGGTTGAATTTGATGTGGATCACAGTTCGGTTGTTTCCTGGGATGGCGGGGGCGACGGTGTATCCTGGGATGATCCCCTGAATTGGTCCGGCGATTTGCTGCCCGGCCAGAATGACGATGTCGTGCTCCGTGGCGATAGTACCCAAACAATAAACATTGGTAGCGGTGCTCACGCTGTTCGAAGCCTGTATAGTGAAGTGAAACTTGAACTAAATGGAGGCAGTTTAGCTGTTGAGACCAATGCGGAAATTTGCAGCGAACTAAAGCTTTACAACCACGGAGAGCTAACGGGCGGTACGTGGGGAGGCGACGGCCAAATTGTTCTTGGGAACTCCGCTCGCGGCACGCTGCGAGGCGTTCGCTTGGATGCGGACCTGGATGTTGGTTACCGGGCGTCTTTGTATATTTATGACGGTCTGGAATTGAACGGCACAGTAACGTGTCAGAGCAGTTATTCTTCCGGTGGTATTTTCTTTCGCAACACACAGGCGATGAGCGGTAGTGGCCGGATTACTCTGCTTGAGAGCAATTCCAATTTATGGGTTGGGAACCACAGTTCTCCGGCAGTTCTTACGGTTGAATCCGGCGTGACGATTGGCGGCAGAGGCTATGTGAAGAGATACCGTTCTGGTGATGAGTTGGTCAATCGTGGCGAGATTGTGGCTGACGGGACAGGAACTTTGACGGTCGATATTTCCCTGGTCAATTCAGGTAATGTCATTGCCGACGGCGGCAGTGTGTCCTTTAATGGTCTGACGAATACGGGTTCTATCAGTGCGGTTAACGGCACGTTAAGTCTAGGTGGGGATTGGAACAATGGCGGTTCGCTGTCCATAACGGATAGTGTTTTGAATCTTGGCGGGACGTTCAGCTTTTCCGATCTTGGAAGTTTCAGTCGCACAAATTCCACGGTGAATTTAGCGGGAACACTGGAGAATACAGACGCTACGCTGGTGTTGGATGAGACTACCGGCTCCTGGAACATGAGTGGCGGGACGATAGTTGGCGGGACGATTATCTGCCAGTCCGGGGCCGAGTTGTTGATTCCGTATTCTGCTAGCGGCACGCTGCGAGGCGTTCGCCTGGATGCGGACCTGGACGTTGGTAACTGGGCGTCTTTGTATATTTATGACGGCTTGGAATTGAACGGTACATTAACGTGTCAGAGGAGTCATTATTCTGGTTCATATAGCGGTATTCTCTTTCGCGGCACACAGACGCTGAGCGGCAGTGGCCGGATTACTCTGCTTGAGGGCTATTCCAATTTATGGATTGGGGACGCCAGTTCCCCGACAGTTTTTACGGTTGAATCCGGCGTGACGATTGGCGGCAGGGGTTATGTGAAGGAATACGGTTCCAATAATGAGTTGGTCAATCGTGGCGAGATTGTGGCTGACGGGACAGGAACTCTGACGGTCAATATTTCCCTGGTCAATGAGGGTACGCTTCGCGCTGAAACCCAAACGCTTGGAATAAACAAGGCCTTGGTCAATTCGGGTGATGTCATTGCCGATGGCGGCAGTGTGTCCTTTAATGGTGGTTTGACGAATACTGGTTCGATCAGTGCGGTTAACGGCACGTTAAGTCTAGGTGGGGACTGGAACAATGGCGGTTCGCTGTCCATAACGGATAGTGTTTTGAATCTTGGCGGGACGTTCAGTTTTTCCGATCTTGGAAGTTTCAGTCGCACAAGCTCCACGGTGAATTTGACAGGAACACTGGAGAATACGGGCGTTACGTTGGTACTGGATGAGACTACCGGCTCCTGGAACATAAATGGCGGGACAATAGTTGGCGGGACGATTATCTGCCAGTCCGGGGCCGAGTTATTGATTCCGGATTATGCTATCGGCACGTTGCGGGGCGTTCGCCTGGATGCGGATATGGATGTTGGTAACCGGAGTACTTTGTATATTTATGACGGTCTGGAACTGAACGGCACATTGACGTGTCAGAGGAGTTATCGTTCTACTTCGTATAGTGGTATTCTCTTTCGCGGCACGCAGACGCTGAGCGGTAGTGGCCGGATTACTCTGCTTGAGGGCTATTCCAATTTATGGATTGGGGACGCCAGTTCCCCGACAGTTCTTACGGTTGAATCCGGCGTGACGATTGGCGGCAGAGGTTATGTGCAGGAATCCGGCTCCAATAATGAGTTGGTCAATCGCGGCACGATTGTGGCTGACGGGACAGGAACTCTATCGGTCAAGATTTCCCTGGTCAATGAGGGTACGGGTACGCTTCGCGCTGAAACCCAGTTACTTAAAATAAACAAGGCCCTGGTCAATTCGGGTGATGTCATTGCCGAAGGCGGCAGTGTGTCCTTTAATGGTTTGACGAATACGGGTTCTATCAGTGCGGTTAACGGCACGTTAAGTTTAGGTGGGGACTGGAACAATGGCGGTTCGCTGTCCATAACGGATAGCGTTTTGAATCTTGGCGGAACGTTTGAGTTTTCCGATCTTGGAAGTTTCAGTCGCACAAGCTCCACGGTGAATTTAACAGGAACACTGGAGAATACAGGCGTTACGTTGGTATTGGATGAGACTACCGGTTCCTGGAACATAGATGGCGGGACGATAGTTGGTGGAACGATTATCTGCCAGTCCGGGGCCGGGTTATTGATTCCAGATTACGCTATCGGTACGTTGCGAGGTGTCCGTCTGGATGCGGACCTGGACGTTGGTTCTGGGGCGTCTTTGTATATTTATGACGGTCTGGAACTGAACGGCACATTAACATGTCAGAATAGTTATTCTTCATACAGTTATAGGGGGATTTATTTTTACGGCACGCAGACGCTGAGTGGTGGCGGTCGGATCAGCCTGCTTGAATACGGGTCCAATTTATGGGTTCGGAATGACGGTTCCCCGGCAGTTCTTACGGTCGAATCCGGCGTAACGATTGGCGGCAGAGGTTATGTGCAGGAATCCGGCTCCGATGCTGAGTTGGTCAATCGCGGCACGATTGTGGCTGACGGGACAGGAACTCTATCGGTCAAGATTTCCCTGGTCAATGAGGGTACGGGTACGCTTCGCGCTGAAACCCAGTTACTTAAAATAAACAAGGCCCTGGTCAATTCGGGTGATGTCATTGCCGAAGGCGGCAGTGTGTCCTTTAATGGTTTGACGAATACGGGTTCTATCAGTGCGGTTAACGGCACGTTAAGTTTAGGTGGGGACTGGAACAATGGCGGTTCGCTGTCCATAACGGATAGCGTTTTGAATCTTGGCGGAACGTTTGAGTTTTCCGATCTTGGAAGTTTCAGTCGCACAAGCTCCACGGTGAATTTAACAGGAACACTGGAGAATACAGGCGTTACGTTGGTATTGGATGAGACTACCGGTTCCTGGAACATAGATGGCGGGACGATAGTTGGTGGAACGATTATCTGCCAGTCCGGGGCCGGGTTATTGATTCCAGATTACGCTATCGGTACGTTGCGAGGTGTCCGTCTGGATGCGGACCTGGACGTTGGTTCTGGGGCGTCTTTGTATATTTATGACGGTCTGGAACTGAACGGCACATTAACATGTCAGAATAGTTATTCTTCATACAGTTATAGGGGGATTTATTTTTACGGCACGCAGACGCTGAGTGGTGGCGGTCGGATCAGCCTGCTTGAATACGGGTCCAATTTATGGGTTCGGAATGACGGTTCCCCGGCAGTTCTTACGGTCGAATCCGGCGTGACGATTGGCGGCAGAGGCTATGTGAAGGGATCCGGCTCTGATGATGAGTTGGTCAATCGCGGCACGATTGTAGCTGACGGGACATGGACTCTGACGGTCGATATTTCCCTGCTCAATGAGGGTACGGGTACGCTTCGCGCTGAAACCCAGTTACTTAGAATCAACCAGGGTTTTGTCAACTCAGGTGTTGTCCAGGTAGCCGATTCGTTACAACTCTCTGTAACTGGCGATTATATTCAAACGGGCGGGCAAACGATTCTGGAAGGTGGCGAGATTGATCCCACAGGACAGTTTTTGTTGTACGGCGGGCAATTGTGCGGAGCGGGGGTAGTCAAGGCCGATGTCGTCAATGCCGGAATGATTCAGGTAGGCGGTGTAGGGACGGCTGGTACACTGCGTATAGAGGGCACTTATACACAAGAAGCGGCGGGGCGGCTGGACGTGGAATTAGGCGGCTTGGCGGCGGGTACGGAATTTGATGTTTTGGAAGTAACCGGCACAGCTACTTTGGCGGGACAGTTGAATGTAATCATGTTGGATGAGTACCAGGTAAGCGATAGTGGTATCGCTTTTGCTGTACTGACATTTGATTCTTGTACCGGCAGTTTTGGCACGATTTCCGGCTTGCAACAGCCCAATGGGCGAAGTTTTGCCGATCGATATAATCTTACTTCGTTTGAGCTTGTTTCTCAGGTATCGGATGAAGTCGGCCCGTATGTTATTTCCAGTGAACCTCTTGGCAATATCAATGTTGATGTCGATATGGTTCGCGTTCAGTTTGACGAACCGATTCTGCTGGAATCATTTACTTCCGCGGATGTTGTAATTACCGGACCAGCCGGGCAGGTGGATTCGAATGATATCACGATTGTTATGTTGGATTCGCGATTATTTGAAATTCATTTTCCAACGCAATCCGTTGAGGGAAATTACAATATCAGCATTGGGCCGGACGTTACGGATGTGCAAGGCAATTCGATGCAAGCTATTCATCAGACGGCCTTTGTCATCGACAAAACCGGGCCGCGTGTTGTTAATGTTACGCCAGCGGGCTTAATCACGTCTCCTATAACAACCATTAATGTAACATTTGATACGGAAATCGACTTGGCGGCATTTGAGGCGGGTGATGTGGTACTGTCTCGACCGGATTCCTCTACCGTTAATCCGTATTCCATGTCTCATATATCGGGCACGACGTATCGGTTAGCATTTGCCTCGCAAACTCAACCTGGCACATATACCTTGCACATTGGACCGAATTTTCAGGATTTGGCTGGTAATGCGATGGACCAGGACGCTGATGGTGTGAACGGGGAAATCGTGGAGGATGTCTTCGAACTTGATCTGACAATAGTCGCTCCCGATCTTGTCATCGAATCATTGAGTTATACACCAACGACGGGCATAACGGATTCAACGGTGGTTACGTTTACCGCCACCATTCGAAATGACAGCACCGTTCCGGTTGCAAGTGATATCACTGTTCGTTTTGAACTTGTGGCGGATGGGACAGTAATTGGCCAGCAAATCATTCCGGCTACCTCTTTGGAATCGCAAGACGTAGTAGAGGTAAATCAGGACTGGTCGGTTATTCCGGGAGATCACGCCATTCGCATGATTGTGGACTATACTGGCGTAATTACTGAAACGGACGAAACAAACAATGAACAAATTGTCACCTTGCCGACTATTCTTGACGAAACGCCGCCAGCGATTCTAAACATCGTTCCGGAAAACGGCCTGAAGGTTCATGGTTTGACAGAACTAAGTGTGGCTGCCGAGGACAACGTTGGTGTGACGAACTATACGTTCGAACTCTCCAACGATGGTACTTCCTGGGAGACACTTGCTTCAGGAGCCGATAGCCAGATAGCCTGGGATACCATCGCACAAGCGGATGGCGAATGTTTTATTCGTGTAACTGTTTCCGATGCTGTAGGCAATACAGCCGTCTCCGAACAGCGGTATGTAGTCGATAATACTCCTCCCGCAAGCGTGCCTTCATTATCCGCAGAATCTGCCGAACTGGCCGTGATGCTGGAATGGGGAGAAACGCCGGCTTCCGATTTTGCATACTATAAGCTATATCGCAGCACAACGTCCGGCGGACCATATGAAGCTGTCAGTAGTGCTATCACGCAACGAGCATTTGTAGATCGGTCGGTGGTGTCTGGCATTACCTACCATTACGTGGTAGCGGTATTTGACAGTGCCGGAAACCAAAGTGCCTATTCGGTGGAAGCATCCGCCTCGCCATTAGAGGATTCGACTGCCCCAACAATCCTTTCGATGAGTCCGGCGGAGAACGAACGCTTTGCAAGTGTCGTCCCCCTGAACGTTCAGGCAGCGGACAACATGGCCGTTACGAATTACATGTTTGAATATTCCAGCGATGGTGAAACATGGGAGGTAATTGCAGATGGGCCGTCAAATACGGCCGAATGGGACGTTTCGAATCTTTCTCTCAATACAAGTACAGCATATGTAATTCGAGTAACGGTTTCTGATGCTGAGGGGAATGCGACGAGCATCTCCCGTAGTTACGTCGTCGATCATGAAGGGCCGGGAACGTCGGCACAAGTAGCTGTTAACCCAGGCCAGATGAATCTTCTGATAGGCTGGTCAGCCGTTACTGATTCAGACTTCCATCACTATGAGCTAAGTCGAAAAATTGAAGGTGGTGACTATGAGGTAATCGCATCTTCCACGACTTCGACGATATATGTAGATCATGATGTGGAATATGGGGTTGGCTATTACTACCGACTGATTGCGGTAGATAATCACGGCAATCACGGCCAGGCCATTTCTACTGAAGATGGTGGTAGCGATCCGGCCTATGCAGACCCGGATACAACTCCACCTGCGAATCTTTCCTTGACCTCATTGGAAGGATCTCATTTAAGAGGAACGGCGACGCTTTCCGCCGTGGCTGAGGATAATGTGGCTATTGTTTCGTTTGTGTTTGAATATGCGCCACTTGGATTGACGAACTGGGCCGTAATAGGACAGGATGATTCTCCGACAGTCGAGGCTGGCGACGGCCGGTGGCGAGGCGAGGTTTCCTGGGATACAGACAGTCTTGCCGAGGGAAGCTATACGGTTCGAGTAACCGCCTATGATATTGGCGGAAACACCCATGTTCTCGATTCGGAATACATAGTAACCGTAGATCGTACAGCCCCGCCAATTCCGGATGCTGTTGTAGCTGTGGATCCTCAAACCGGGATATCGCTGGATTTGACTTGGGCGGAGGTGTCCGATTCGTCTCTTGCCGGATATAACGTTTATCGCAGTGAGACGGCAGGGCAGGGATACGTGTTAATCGGTACGACGACTCAGGCCTGCTACGAAGATGAAAATGTTACGGAGGGGGTTGCATACTATTATGTTGTCGCCGCTGTGGATCAAGCCGGCAATGAATCAGGGCATTCTTTGGAGGCAACAGCCAGCTCTGCGGCAGAGTGTGATTTGTCAGTGGCTCAGATTGATGTGGAAACGTCGGCACTTCACCGCGCCTCTGCTATTTCGGCGACGATTCAGAATGCCGGTCCGGCGGATACGTCGGTGGACGTGCTGTTCTATGATGGGGACATCTCTGGCGGAGTGGAGTTGGGACGGATTTCCATTACCGTAGCTGCCGGTGCTTCTACTACGGCAATTTGTGAGTGGACCCCGGATGCCAGCGGTGTTCATGCTATTACAGTTCATATAGACAATACCACATCAACCGCAACGGAAATAGATGATTCGAACAACACGGCGGTAGTTGAAAATGTGATTGTAGATATAGCTCCCGTGGCTGATGCCGGCGTGGACCAGGAAGTAAATTGGAATGAACCCGTTTCGTTTAACGCAGCAAATTCCTTCGATGATGACGGAACGATTGTAGGATATCTATGGGATTTCGGTGATGAACAAACTTCCGAATTAGCGTCGCCATCACATATCTATGCATTGCCTGGCACCTATACTGCCACTTTGACCGTTACAGATGATCGTGGCGTCAGCAGTCAGGATACGTGTCAGCTTGTAATTTTGGATACGAGAGCTGATTTGGTTGTGCAGGCTGCCTGGATGCCTATTGAGCCACAAGAGGGGGATGACGTTACCATTACCGCTACGATCACCAATACCGGTAACGGTCCGACACAACAAGGCTGCTTTGTCACATTCTATATCGATGGCGTTTACAAAGGGTACGTTCGCGTAAATGATATTCTCGAAGTCAATGATTCGGTGGATGTCGATTTCGTATGGACAGCCCCCAAGGGGCTTCATACTCTCAAGGTTGTTGCGGATGATATTCAAAATAACGTGATCGAAACGGATGAAACCAACAACTCAGCAGAATATGTTTTGACTATGCAGCAGGTTTACTTCCCCGATTTAACCATTGAAAATCTGAATTGCGATTTGCCGGGTGATTTGACGGTTAGCAGTGAGCTTCCGCTTGTGGTTACCGGCAACGTGGTAAACCAGGGAAATGCCGATGCGTTTGACTTCTGGGTCAGTTTGTATGTTGATGGTGAATTCGCCGATCGGCAACATATTAACGAACTCTTGGTATCGTCTTCCCAACAATTATCGCTGGCATTCCAGCCGACCCAGGGGCAGCATACTTTGATGGTAGTTGCCGATGATCCTGCAGGTACGGTTTTGGAATCGAATGAAAGCAACAATGAAAAAACGTTGGTTCTGCCTGGCGCCCTGATATTGAATCACCCTGACCTGGTGGCGGATTCTCTTACAATTCTCCCCCAACAAACAATATTGTCGGATGGCAGTTCACTCGATCTTCGAGCTGTGATCCGAAACACAGGGAATGTGAGTGTAGAGCATCCATTTGACGTTAGTTTTTACATTACCAACGGATCGAACGGTGAATACGAATATGTTGGCAGCCGAACGATTTCACATTTGCCGGCCGGCAGTTTCCAGACGGTTAGCATCAAGACCTTGGCGATGCCGGGAGTGCATCAAGTTAAGGCTATTGTGGATGAAGCAGGTGTGATTGCCGAGATTACGCCAGAAAACAACATTATTACAGCCGAAACATCCGAGTTAACCATTCGTTATCCGGATCTGACGATCAGTGATGTGAGTTGGGGCAATGGCGCGGTTAAATACGGTACAACCGCCAACATTACATGTACAATTTCAAATCAGAGCGTAGTTTCTACGCTGGACACCTGCCTTTTCCGCCTTTACCTCTCGCCGGAAGGCTTGGAGGAATATGTACAAATAGGGGATACACAGGAACTGCCGAGGATTAATGGCTACTCATCGCTGGAAGATTTTGTGGTTCCCTGGACGGTGGATTTGAATCCCGGCGTATATACGCTAAAAGCAGTAGTAGACACCGGAGACAATGTAGCGGAAGGGGGGGCAGAAGCTAACAATGAAGTGTTCTTTACCAATTTCGAGATAGAAGAGAATTTCGCTGTCGAAGTGGAAGCGCCAAATGCCCGTCTTCAGGAAGTCGGATTGAATTACTATTCCATAACGGATACGGCTCAAATAGTCGCTCATATAACTACTTCCAGCGGTACTGGTACGACAGCCGGTGCCAATCCCAGGATTTTTCTGACAAAACTGGGGCACATAACCACTGATGCTACAGGCCAGCCAGTCATGTCTGATCCGGTAACTGTCGCTCTTGGAGAGATGACATTTATCACCGAGGGACAATATGGATATGATATCAACTTAGGGCAGTTGGCTATGGGGACGGGAAATTATGTTGTTGAAGTCGTCGCGGGACCAGAATTGGAGCAAGCCACCGATCAAATTCGTCTGGTGGTAGTAGAACAATGTAGTTTCGTTCTCGATACAGACAGTGAAGTCTATGTTCGGGGAGAAACAGTAACTGTTACTGGAACAGTTATCAATTACCAAGGGACGCCGTTTGCGAATCAGGATATCTTTCTCATGCTCTCCGAAGGTTGGCGGGCGTATCCCGAAATGACGTTGATGAAGACCTTTTTCAGTAAATCAGTCCGTAAATTCAAGACGAAAACGGATTTGTCAGGCAATTTTTCGTATACCTTCCGACCAATGCAGGGTGATACCGGGCGATTCAGCGTAGATGCATTCATAACAAGTACTGCCGTCGGTACCAGTGGGTACAGTGAATTCGCGATTCTGGCAGCCGACATCAATCCTGGTAATCTGAAGGTTACAACATCGACAAACCAGACCTACACAAAAATATTCAGTATAGAAAATGTATCCGACGAATCTCTGACCAATTTGATTCTTGAACTGGATGATCTGAATCAGACCGATAATGTGACGGGGGTGCTTTCCTATGAAGTTCCGGATATCCTGCTTCCCGGCGCAGAAATTCCAGTTACGCTGACAGTGGATATTCCCGAGGGAGCTCCTGATACCGCTAACTTCAAGATTCGCCTGCAAGCCAACGGCCTTGAGTCGCAACAGGTGCAGTTGGTGGAAGAAGCGGAGATATTCTTCAACTTGAAGCCGGCTACCCCGGCGCCCGTAATTGAAAATAATCAAATAAAAATAGGTATAAATCCAGGCGCATCACATGTCGAAACGATAACCGTTACGAATAAGGGCCTGGGGACAATGCGCGAGATTACAATTACCCCGCCCGGCATTCTGCCTTGGGTCAGTCTAAGTGCTCCAACAGCAGGTGAATTGGCGCCTGGCGAAAGCATGACGTTTGATATTTCAGCGGATGTTCCAGACGAATTGCAAGCGGGTATTTATGTCGACAAAATCATCGTTTCCGATGGCGAGCATTTTGCCGAGTTGATCCTGACCGTAGAGATTAATTCCGCTAATTTCGGCTCTGTTGCGTTTGTGATTAGTAACGATGCCAGCCAGGTATTGAAGGATGCTACGGTTACCCTTGTCAGTCGGAAGGCCTTCACGGCAACATATGGCAACGGCCAGACTGCAACCTATCACAAAACGTTCAAGGCACATACGGACGATACCGGTGTAGCCCTGTTGGATGAGGTTGCGATCGGTGAATACGACGTCTATGTATCTGCTGCTGGGCACGAACAGCTTTCCAGTAGTGTCATGGTTATGCCGCAAAGTGAAGCACAAATTGTGGCTTTGACAATGGTTGCGACGCCATTGACCTATGAGTGGACGGTTACTCCGATTCTGGTCGAAGACAGCTATGAAATCACATTAGACCTCAGCTACATAGCGGAGATTGAAAAGCCGGAGTTTGTTTTCCTGCCGCCATGGGTTTGCGTACCGCACGAGTTGGATTCACCGCTATACGACCAATTGGTAATTGTCAATCCGAGCCAAATCGATTTGCAGAATGTAACGGTGGAGGTAGTTGGTGCTGACGGCGTCATGCTATCGTCAGGCGGCAAGATTGGTTTGCTGGAAGCTGATGGATACGCCGTGCTTGGCTATCACGTTGAACCTGGCGAATATGATTTCTTAGATGGCAAAAATACCTTCTTCCGTGTTACGGGTTCCTACCCGCAGGTTGGAGCCCAAGGGGAGGTTTTGGAGGATGGTGAGGTCGAAGGCTTGATTCCTCTGGTCAATCCCGCCAAGGAGAAAGTTACGGTCAAGTATGAAGAGGAGGAAATTCTGATACAATTCGCCGAGGGATCTTTGGATTTTCTCCCGGATTTAAGTTCTCTCCTACCAGGACAAGAAACTATTTTTGAACGCGTCAAGCTGGAGATATCACAAACGGCTACGCTTGAGCGAGAAGGCTTTGATGCAAGTTTGGAGTTGGCCAACAATTTGGATCAGGAGTTGATCAGTTTGTCTATTACCCCGCGGGTAACTGATGAGAACGGCGTTGACGTAACGGATCGTTTTTATATTGTTCCGCCTGAGTTGGATAATATAAGTGTTGTGGATGGGTCAGCCAATCTCGCGGCACAGACTACTATGAATGGGAAGTGGATTCTTATTCCCGGTGAGGGTCTGGGTGGCATAAATCCGGAAGGTAAAAGCTATTTTGTCAAAGCCGTGCTGAGCTACTTTGTGGATGGCCAACTGAAACAGATACAAACGGATGCAGTCGAAATTACAGTGCATCCACAACCCGAATTGCATTTACATTATTATGTCCCCAAGCAGGTTACTGACAATGAGCCGTTCAAATTGGGAGTGCTGGTTGAAAACGTCGGGAATGGAGTGGCTAGGAATCTGACGATCAGTTCCGGCCAACCGATGATAATCGACAATGAAGCAGGGGTTCGAATCAATCACGAAATTGTGGGTAGTTCTTTTGGTGGCAACATAGCCGATATGATGAATGTTGTATTTGGAGATATCCAGCCGCACAGTACTGCCAGCGGCTACTGGACAATGACGTGCGATACCAGCGGCTGGTTCGAAAGCTTCTCGGCGGAATTTACGCATTTGGCTTATAAGGGTATCGGCATCAATCCGCTGATTGTGGATGTTACCACAGAAATTATTGAGCACGACAATCTCTTCTACGATGAAAATAATCCCGATGAAGCCATGAGCTTGATCGATCAGGATCGCGACGGATTCCCGGACTACATGATCAACCTGTCCACGGGTTTGCGTATGCCTGTTGATGTGCCGTCCAGCATTGATGTGATCCAGGGCCAAGGCGATCTGTACAACACGTATAATCTGGATGTGCCGGAAACCACCGGATATATTTGCATTATCCTGCCAGACCCGATGTCGGATGCAAACGTGCGATCCGTCGGCCGTCCCGTTTGGGATTCCGAGGAGACTTTGTATCTCAGTGGGTCCAATTTCTGGAAAGCAAACGGCAATATCTACATTGTAGACAAATTGGGATATCTGGATGACCAGGATGTTCTTCAGCCGGAAAGCGCGACATATACGCTGGATATGCGTTCCGCTCTTGGTGTGATTCAGTTGGACTGCGCCCCGCGAGAATTCAGCATTATTTACAGCAGCGAAACATATCATGAGGACGTATACGGGATTGACTATTATTATAGTAATCCCGACGCTTATCACGTGAATGATCCGCAAGGTGATTCTCTTCTGACGACCTATGAATTAATTGACCCTGTATTCAATCTTCCCTATGTTCCGACTATCGGTCAGAAAGCGGTTATTCGTGCCAGAATAGAAAACTTAGGTCAACGGGCCGAAAGTGGAACGGTGGAGATACAACTCCATAGGCCGGATGATTCCATACTGTCTCTGGATGTACTGGATGTGGAGAATCTCCGGGCTTATTGCGATATGGATTTGGTGATCGACGAATGGATTCCAGAAATGTCCGGCTTGTATACGCTGACGGCGACGTTGGATGGAGATTCGCCAGAGGGTGAACTCAGTCTGGATTTCTGGGTCAATGCTCCCCCTGTGGCCCATGCCGGAGCCGACTTTACCTCCCAGGCCGGCATATCAACGAAGTTCGACGCCACACAATCCTACGATCCGGACGGCTTTATTATGTCCTATTATTGGGACTTTGCTGATGATGTCTGGGGTGGCGGAATAGGACCACACCACATTTACGAAGTAGGTGATACCTACACGGCACGCGTAGTTGCCAAGGACAACAATGGAGCGATGGCAGAATCGACTATGTTGGTTACCATCGAAGATGACCGGCCGGATCTTATCGTAGAAGCAGTGGATATTCAGCCATCGGAACCTCAAGAAGGTGATCAGGTAACGTTGACGGCTACGGTGAGGAACATCGGTGGCCAGCCAACCGAAGATGCTTTCTATGTGAGTGGATATGTGGATAGCCTTTTCTTCACTGCTGAGGAAGTAGAAACTCTTGCCGCCGGTGAAGCCACCGAGTTGGTCTTTACCTGGACTGCAACACCGGGCAATCATATGTTTACCTTCAAGGCCGATTCCATGGTGAATGCGGTACAGGAACAGAACGAAGGCAATAACAAATATTCCGTTTATCTATATCCGGATCAGGTGAACTTCTCGGATTTGGTTTTTCATCACAGTGAATCCGATCCAGAGATCAACGGCGTAGAGATATATCGTTTTGTGGATTCTAACTTGGTGCCATTAGGTGAAGGCGATCCTGTTAATCTTGGCGAACAAGTGATTCTCGTGGCAAACGTTAAAAATACGGGTTCCGTAGATGCCGAAGCGTTCCGTGTTACATTTCATGTGGATGATAAATATGTCGGATATCAGGTAGTTGATGGCCTCTCATATGAAGACGGATCGAACCTGATTCAGGCGGCAGTGCTTTGGCAGCCGACGGCGGGGGACCATACAATCACGGTGCGACTGGATGACCCAATCAGCCATGTCAAGGAAGGTATTGATGGCGAGACCAACAATGTGTTGGTTCACGAGCTTTCGGCTCTGAATATTCAGTATCCTGATGTTGCCGTCAGTGATTTCAATATCTGGCCGTCAGATGGGCAAATTAATGCCGGCCATCCTGTGGTTGGTTACGTGAAAATCCGCAACAACAGCGATCTTGACGTTCTCGATACTATTCCGGTTTCGCTTTGTATCCGCCGAACCGAGCTGCAAGACGGCCAGGAAGTGCAGATTGACGATGTGATTTCCATGCGTGAGATAAACGGCCTTGCCGCCGGAGAAGAGACAACAGTCCGTCTGACCTGGATGCCGATCGAGGGTGAATATACCTTCGTTGCCATCGCCGATCGATTGGGTGACATCAGGGAGCAGAACGAGGCCAATAACGGAGCGGTCGTGGAAAATCTTTCAATCCGGGTACTCCATCCGGATATAGAACCGGCAGACATTGCTATCTATGGCGACCTGAAACGCGGCAATGAAGTCAATATTGCTGTTCGCGTGTGGAATCGCGGCGATGGGCGTGTCGATCAGCCGTTCAATGTTCGTTTGCTGGTTAATGACGAAGTTGTAGATGTAGAGCGGATGAACTGGAATATCTTCAGCGGCAGCTATGAATACTGCTGGTTTACCTGGCAGGTGCCCAGCTTGGAAGGCACCGAGATTGCGATTTCCGCCATCGTGGACGCTAACGAGGAAATTAAAGAGATCAATAGCGCCGGGGATGCCGAAAACAACAACCGGCTTGACCAGACGTTTGGGATACTTCCCGGCTATCAGCTTGCGATGAACATCGATAAGCCGTTGTGCACAATTGCGGAAGACCTGGAGATCGGGCTGTCCGTTAAAAATCCGGAAACCGGAGAACTATTCGGCGAGTCTGATGTAACTCATTGCGAAGCGGCGGTTTACGATTCCGCCGACGCAGTGGTAGCTACGTTGGCACTCACTTACGATTCCGCCGATCAGCATTTCAAAACCACTCTTGCTGCCGGTACGCTGGCGGTTGGGGTGTACCGTATCGAAGCCTTGGCCGAGGGTACACATGAGGCCCAGCGAACATCCGTAGCATGCACTATTGCCGAAGACTTCGCAGTGAGCGTTGTGACGGACAAAGCCATGTATCATCTTGCCGAGGCGGTAACGATTTCCGGTTCGCTGCAGTATCTTGACGGCCGTCCGGTTGCCGAAGGAACGCCGGTTACAATTATGATCGGGCACAACGATACGTATCGCTGCTATTCGGTCGATAAGGATCCCAGCCTCGTTACAAATGCCGACGGCAGCTACAGTTTCACCTTCCAGCCGTTCGATAGTGAGGGCGGGCAGTATACCGTCGAGGTCGAAGCCGAAGTGGACGGCTTGTCTTGTCTGCAAAGCGCCGACTTCAACATTGAAGGCGTAGCAACGGTCCTATCCGATTGGGACATCGAGATGTCGGCGAATTCCACTCGTTCCGTTACAGTGGAACTCACCAACCCGGGTACGCTGGGGCAGGACAACATTGTCGTGCAAGTCAGCCCTGTCGGCTCCCCGCAGCATATTACTTCCACTATCGATCTTGCCGGCTTGACAAATCTTGCCGCCGGTGAAACAGCCCAGATCACCGTTTTCTTCAGCGCAACCGATGTGGAAACAGCCGAGTTCGAAATCGTGGTAACCTCCGAGAACGGCAGCGAAAGTTTCCAGTCCACCGCCAACATAACCATCGAAACCGTCCCCGCCGTGCCGGTAATAGGAGTCGATGTATCTGAAATTCACATCGGCTTACAGCCTGGAGCAACGGCTGATCGTATCATAACAATTACAAATACCGGCTACTCGCCATTGACGGATATTTCAGTATCGTCCCCCGGCTTGCCGTGGATCGACGTGATTACGACGGATGGAATAACATTAGAGCCGGGAGAAAACGCATCCATATTGGTGCGAATTTCTCCGCATGATGCAGTGGAGCCTAATGAATATACAGAAGATATAATTATTACAAGTAATGTCGGCACTACAGTCATACCTCTTGTCGTGGAAGTTACTCGCTCTGTATCCGGCGACGCGACAATTACGGTAAAGGACAATATGGAGTTTATGGTTGATGATGCAACCGTTACTCTTACGCTTCTTGAAAGCAACTATGCTGATGCTGTTGACCAGAATTATCTGGAACAGTGTAAACGCGTTGTTGGAACCGCTGATGATCAAGGGAAAGTCGATTTCTCTCAAATTATTGCCGGAGTGTATAAATACGAAATCTCCGCTTCTCATCACGATTCCGTTATCGGAACTCTGGAAGTGCAGCCGGGGAATACGTCTGACGAACTCACTGTCACTACGCAGTTCAATCCTTTTGCGGTCAGCTTGGTTCATTCCACTTCCACAAATACAGTAAACCTGGGACAAGCCCAACTGGATGTGGTTATGGAAGGGTCTAGGCCGGGCCTTATCGCTGACAGACCAGGAATTGAGTATCTCTATCTGCTTAATGGACAACATGTCAGTAAGCAACTTGCCTATTTGGAGGCAAGGCCTACCCATCCTGAAAATAATTTAAAAGATCGTTTCAGCTTCAGTCTGAATAATACTTCCGATGAGAAACTCGAGAATGTTACGCTTAGCGTATCTTCCAGCCTTGCCAGTTATATTTCAGTACCGACTTCCTTCATTAAAGAAATCGATAGGAATACGGGACTTTCTGTCGGCATAAACCTCAATCGGCCAGCCTTCCCGAATGGAGGCGATCGTCTTCTGGATGGACATATCCAAATAGGAGCCGATGGTGGTACTAACTTTAAGATTCCCGTGCGGATTCGCATTGCTGCCGAGGAAAATACCCAAAACGGGCGACCATACTTCTATACTCCGTATTCCGGTCCATGGCCAACCGGTCAGATTATGTATGGAGAAAATTTTGTCCAGAGTTGGTTTGATGCCGCGAAGACGCGAGCAACAGCGCATTCCCTGAAAACGATTGGACTTTCACAGGATATTGTGCGCAGTGGTGAAGCTTCGGAGATATCGCTGAACTTTGTAAATGTTCTGCGTGAGAGGTCTATCGAGGCCATCTCAAGTCGAATTGTAATTACGGCCGACGATGGAATCAGTACGCATGTTTACGATACCCAGCCGGATGCAAATGTAACAAATATGTTTAAAGATGTAACAGTAGAGGCTGACTTCATGCTGGGTTCGGAAGGAAGTGCCGGTCTGTTTTTTGCTCCCAGCCGCATCCACGAAAATGGCGCCGTCGCGGTCGAAGTCTACGTAGCGGAGGACGGTACATATGGAATTTCCCTCGGCAAGGGGAATCTGTCTGATGCTACGGATCAGAGTTGGGATAAGCAAAGAGAGACGATTGATGGCCTCTCCCTCGATGATACCTGGTTCCACCTTGAAGCGGATTTCCAGTCGACCCCAACAGGCCTTGATGTGGTTTATTGTATAACAGATGTGAATGATTCATCTGTTATCTACTTCCAGGGTAGTGGCTTTATCCCGGATGCCGAAGGGATCGATTATTCCAGTGAAGGCGAAGTGGGCTTCCGGGTGGGCAATCAATCCGACTGCCTTGTCGACAATTTTACGGTATCCAGCACAGATGCGGAGCAGACAGTTTTGGTTTCTCCTGTCGGTTTTGGACATACTTCTGACTATCTGGAAAATTTCTATGCGTTGAACCTTCTTGGGGAGCCTCATGTTTCTGAGACAACCAATGGGCCGGATGGAACGGCGGGCATCCTGCGAATTAGTCCTGTAGGTGATGTAACGGATCGCTTCCTTGTAACAATCATGGAGCAAGATTCTTCGACACTAACTCCTGGAGAGGCGGGTGTTACGTTATGGAATATTATCCCGAAGCAAGGAGAGCAGCTTGGGGGATCGCACGGGTCTGGGATAGGCTATCAGGTTTCCGTTGTAACGAGTTATAGAATTGGTGGTAGATGGGCCGAAGAAACAACCATTTATGAGGGCGCCACCATAACAGTTGCTCCTGAGCCACAGTTTGCTCTTCGTTATGAAGTTACGCCTCTGGAGGGCAATGGGCATATTGTAGAGATCACCTTAAACGTTTCCAATATTGGCGCGGGAGTCGCCAATGAGCTTATAGTGGGTTTGCCGGAATTGAATTCTGCACATTGTGAAGTTCTTAATCCAGAGCCTGTTGTGTTCACGAATGTTCTTCCCTGGACCAGCGTTTCGGCCAATTGGTTGTTGCAGTTTGACCATGAACCCGACATCGCCGCATTGGTATCAACATTATCCTCTTCGGGAATGACCTATGAGGGTGCGATTCCGGGTGTGCGTTTTGACGCACCTGTGGAATATGTGTTTACAAGTGAGCACACGATACAAGACGTCGAGGACGCATTGGACGAATTGCTGGAGGCGGCTAAAACAAAAGTGCGAAACGAAATAAAGCAGTTGGCGCATCATTGTGACTTTGTTGAGCTTCTCATGCATCACCAAAGCGACATGTATACCCTTAATCAGCAAACAGCATTTTTAATGGCAGCGCAGGACCTTACAGCGCTGGTATGGTATCGTATTGGCTCTTTCAAGTCGCTATTCAAATCGCTGAATATAGTTAATATTCTTGATGTTGACCATAAGCATCTGGATGTAGTACTCAAAGCGATTTATGGTGCCTTTCGTATCGGTCAGATTCCCGATGCTGCCGAAAGCATCTGCGACTTATTCCGCCTCAGTAGTACTTTTGGCCTCTGGCATGATAGAATGGAGGAGATACGCGAAAAGTTTCGTGAAAAGCTGAATAATGGAGACTCAACGGTTGAATCATGGGAAAAAGCCCTGCGATCAACTTTGTTTTATTTTATTGGCAGGGAGGGTCAGGCTGCAGGTCAAGAACTAAAAGGCCTGGCGGCAATAGAAAATGAATTTGATAAACTTGTCCAAGATGCAAAGAGATTACTGAACTCCAAGAAGCACAAAGCCGACGCAACATTCCCGATTGATACTCTCTACAAGGAATTAGTGGATTTGAAAAATGTCTTGGGAGCGGAGCGTTTCGAGGATGAAAATGGGAAAATGGTATGGGGTATGGGTACGGGGCTTGGCGGAGGAAAGGGAAATATGTGGGGGCAGTGGTACGCTGTTAGGGATGAAGAGGGACAGGCCCAGCCGGTATTTCTCAAAAGCCATGGATTTGGCTCTGTTTTCGAGCATTGGAAAGCAATGGCTGTCATGGAGAAGTGTACGTCGGGTGTGCAAATTGCGAGTCGTAATCTTGCCAACGCCTCAACGGTAACATATGCTTGGGGCCGTGCATCTGATCTCTTGCTACGTACCTTGGCCGGTCATGCTCCCGTTTACGGAACATTTGGAAAGTTGGCTATTAGCCACGCGATGAATCCTCTCCTGAATCACATAAAGGAAATGACTTTTAATACGCTGTTGGACGCCAGTTACACAACACTGCAGTCGTTGGGTTTCTTGAGGGAACAGACAAATGAATTTATTGCCGATCACCAGACAGATACCGCTGCTATGGGAGAAATCTTCTATGATTTTGGACACCACCTTGACTATCTCATCCAACATAGTCCAATTGATCCGGAAGTTTCCGCTAAAATAGAGAGTATCAATTTCAATAATGCTGAACTTACGGATGAGTTGCCGATTGGTGTTACGCCTGGTACAATCGTGATGACCAACACCAGCGATATTCCTCTCCAGATTACTCCGATTGTTTCCGTAACAGCCAATGGGCAATTCATAGCTAATCTTGAGGCAGAAATGGTCTCGCTGGCACCTGGTGAGACGGGCGTGTCCGGCGTCTTTGTCGCCCTGCCGAAGTCCGCAATCTTAGGAAATTCCGGGTACGATCTCGAGATTACTCTGAATGCGCAGGATCCGGCAACCACCAGCCGGGGCGTGATCGGCCCTTATTATTCCCATTTCTATGTAGGTACGGAGGAAGAACTCAGCGTCTTTGCAGACCAGCGTGTATATCAGCCTCTCGGCGGCCCGGTGGGCGAGGAGCAAACATACTCTCGCGTCCTGGATATCGATGACAATACCGAGCAAATAAGAATTCTGTTGATGCACAGTCAAGATTCCGATCTGGATTTGCATATATATGACGAAAACGGCAACCATGTTGGCTATGACGCAGTCAGTGGGCAGGATGTGGTTGAACTGTCTCATGCCGAGTTCTCCGGCTCGGAGAATCGTTATCAAATAATCACACTCAAGGCTGTGGATGGTACGCAGAATTATCGCCTTGAGGTAACCGTGAACGACGCCAAGCCGGAGGATGTTTTCTCTGTATCTGTTCTGGAAGTCCCCCAGCGGGACGCCATGCTGAAGGCCAGCGACAAAAGGCTAAATATATCCACTAACGAAGATGCGATCGATTTCAGGGCCAGTGTTCTGGAATGGGGCGGAACGGCAGGGGTCAACAATCTCCAGGCATCCTTGAGTTCCCTCACTGCCGATGCGGTTACATTAGACCTGCTTGACACGCAGATAACGATATTGGAAACATCGCTGAATGCGGGAGGGCTGACTGAAATACAAGTGCATTTGGACTTGGCCGAGGGCATTGCCGATGGCACATACACCGGGGAATTGGTTATCACCGGTGAAGATGCTACCGATGCCGCAAAAACCCTGGAAGAAAAAATATTCATTACGGTTATCATTGATACTACACCGCCTGCGGTCCCGGTACTTGATGCCCCCGCGGCTGCCTTTGACACCGTACCGGTTTCCATAACTGGAACAGCCGAGCCGAATTCCAAAATTACGATATTTGCAGATGGTGAATATCTAAGCGAGGTTATGTCGGATGAAGATGGTGTTTTCTCCCACGAGTGGCTTCTTCTCGGTATGGGAGACCATGAAGTAACAGCCAAGGCAACAGATAAGGTGGGCAACGTCAGTGAAGCATCCGCTCCTGTTATCATAACGTCTAATGTAGACATCTTCTCGCCTTTGACTGAGGCCGTCCTTACTGGTACGGAGGTAGCGGATGGCGTGTACACCTCGGACATCACGGTGGAGTTGACGGCTAATGACAGAGGCGGCTCCACGGTAAGCCTTACCGAATACGCCATTGATGATGGAGACTGGATAACATACACCGAGCCATTCACCATAACCACTACAGGCCAAACCCGAATCAGTTATCGATCTACCGATACAGCCGATAATGAAGAAATTACGCATGTTGCCTACCTGGTTATCGACCGTAACGTACCGACCGTCCAGCCGCTGGCGCTGGAAACGGATACAGGTCAACCTGTTAGCGGCCAGGTAGCTGGTGAAGACCTGGACGGGGATCCGCTGGTGTTCCGCATAATTGAGGCGTCAACCGGCGGCACCGTGGAGATGGCTGAGGACGGTACCTTTACCTACACGCCGGACGAAACTTTCTCCGGCCAGGATATCTTCACATTTGTAGCCAACGATGGCAAAGTCGACTCCGCCCCCGCTACAGTAACGGTAATGGTTCAGCCAAGTTACCAGGGAATAAGTTTTATTGGCCAGCCTGGCGAGTACACCTTCGCCCCCGGTAGCGGCGGCAGTTTGGTAGTAACCGATACGCTGCCTGACCGTAATGGTACGGTGGTAGTCGAAAATCCCGATATGGCTATGTTTGCCGGGAAAGAGTATCACTTTGTTCTCGGCACAAACGGCTACGATACGCTTAACGGTACCGATGGCGACGATCTCATCCTCGGTTTTGCCGGCAATGACACGATTTACGGCGGCGGTGGCGATGACGTGATAACCGGCGGCAGCGGTAACGACAGCCTGCACGGCGGCGACGGTGACGACACGTTCCTCGCCTCGAGCGGTGCGGACAAGTACTACGGCGACGGCGGCATTGACATTCTTGACGCTACCGGCGGCGACGTGACGTTGTACGGCTTCACCGGCGACAAGACCGTGGAGCAGATTCTCGGTGACGGCTCCACAAGGATTCTCGGCACCGGCGGTTACGACACGCTGGACTTCCGGGATACGG
>JAIORC010000153.1 GCA_021108335.1 Phycisphaerae bacterium | reverse complement strand
ACAGCCTCCACGTCAATGTCTTCATAAAAACTCATAAGCGTCGCAGCCGTCATCAAACCGGTATCCGTTCGCCCCTTGACAAAAGGAAATCCAGCCGATGCGACCACGTCTGCATCACCGGAACAGTCGATGAACATTTTAGCCCCTGCATAGCACAAGCCGCTTTTATTCGTAAAGAAAACACCGTCAAGCTTTCCGCCGGTCTTCTTGACGTTCAGAAAACTACTGAAAAACAACAGGTCAACGCCGGATTGAGTTACCATCTCATCGAGCAACAGCTTGAGAGCTTCCACATTAAAAAAAACATGGCTCTTGTCGAAATTACCAAGAAGTCCGGCATCGGCACCGGGCAAACAGGCCTGGCCTCTTGCGTGCAGAGTTTCGACTATTTCCTTATATATTCCGCCCACTGCCCATTCATTGTCACCGTATCTTTTCGTGCCCCCGAAAAATGCACTTACGCCCGCCAGCGTAGCTGCGCCACCAAGAATTCCAGATGCTTCTATAAGCAGCGTCCTGGCTCCACGTCGCGCTGACGCCACTGCCGCTCCCGTGCCCGCCGGCCCGCCACCAACTACGACAATATCATAATCACCAATATGCTGAGCATTGCATTCAAAGCGTTCTGTTCCCTGCAACATTAATCTCTCCTGTCAAATTGACATTTCGATAGTTTCTGATCTTTAACCTACACTATCATAACCTCACTTTTGCCAAAATCTATAGTGAAATTGTTTCATGGTTATACTATCATGGCTTTTCGCGTCGCGACTCGTCGAGCTTTGTTTATAATCCATTTGTGGAATAAAATATGCCGTGGCTGTTGCTGGTAGTTTAGCATCTATTTAGAAGAAGAAAAAACTTTTTGAACCTCTTCGATAATCCATTTGTAACGTTCGAATGAAACGTCCGGCGGTATGGAATGATCCGATCCAAAAATGTAGCCGCCGTTATGTGTGCCTGGAATTTTCCGATGAATCGACTCCTTTAGAGGTTCGATTGGCCCAGCCATGGCTTCGGCATGGAAGTTGCCCCAGAAAGCCAACCGATTGGCGTATTTCTTTCGCAACTCTACTACATCAAGCCCGGCGCTGGCTTGCAGGGGCTGCATCAGTTGCAAGCCACACTCGATTAGATCATCGAAAAGCTCTTCGCCGTTGCCGCAACAGTGCATCAGGAAGTCGATTTTGTTTTCCGCCAGAAATGTTCCGAGTTTTTCAAAGGCCGGGCGGTAGGTTTTTCTCCACATTTCGGGCGAGAACAAAAGGCCGCGGTTACAGCCAAGGTCCTCCACCAGGAAAAACCCGTCAGGCCGAAGGCCCAGTTCAAGGCAATGCTTTAATATGTTCAGTAGATGATCCATGTACACGTCGGCCATTTCTTTGACCCAGTCCGGGTACAGAGCAATGTCCATAAGCAGTTTGTCGGCACCGCGATGCCGCCACGTGGCTTCCCACGGCCCATATGCCTGGAAAAGAACGAATTTATCGGTTGCGTACAACTTCTCGTATTTCTCAAGAGCCTCTTGCCATGTTGGATATGGGGCTAAATGTGCAAAATATGAAGAGGAGTCGATCCTGGCTGGCTCATCGGGATCCAGGACGAAGCCGGGGCGTATCAGCGATTCCCAGACCGACTGGTCGGTTGTTTTGAATGACAGGAAGTCGAGAGTGCCGGACTGGCCGTCCAGCTTTCGCACCCTGTAGCCGAAGCAATCGTCATAGGTGATATACTCACCGTCTCGACTGATAATCTTCTGCTCGAGCCTTGGAGAACTGTCGAGAAACATATCCGCTATGTCGAATCCGAAATAATCCGCGGGGGAAATATCCGCCGGCAAACCCTGCTGCTTCCAGAGCGCCAACGCCTGAGACCATAATTGATCATGCACCGGCAGCTTGTCCACAGGCTCATGGCGTATTGCAGCTTTAACTCGCTCTCGCGACGTCATATTCGATACTGTCATCTTTATTTCCATTCCTTCTACAATTAATTCCCGTTATTTATAGCACGAAAGTAGCCTGGGCCTTTTACCCGTTTGGGTCAAGGCGGTATTGATACGCATCTCCGGTGAAATCGGCAATGATAAATCGGGACGCGTGCACAACGATTTCGCCGCTGGGGCGGTCCTCGTGGGCCATGAAGTTCGACAGTGTCAGGGACGGATCGTCATCAGGCCCCTTGTCATCGATTACGAAGACGCTGTCGGCGATGAGCATAAACGTGTTCGGATCGACCTCGCCGATAACCAGTGGATATCGCGGAAGATTGCCCTTGGGATTCTCAGCCGTCAGATTGCCAAGCCAATAGCATCGGCCGTTGGAGTGTTGCAGAAGTTGCGAGCAACTGCTGGGGCTGAAGAAGTTTTTCCCGTTGGTATAAGTCCACGGCTGCGGCGGCGTCCAATTAAATCCGCCGTCGTCTGAAACCGAATACCATCGATAGCCGGGCAACTCCGGTTTTACGTCATTGCTGCCTCGAAGAACCATCAAAATTCGCCCGTCCGGCATCTCGGCCAGCGTCGGTTCTATGCAGCCTCGAGTGGACTTGGCGGGGTCGGCGGCGACGCGCTGCGATAAGTCCCATTCAATTGTCAGGTTATCTCTCCAGATGCCGATCAACACGGCGGATTCGTGATACGTATGCCCGCCACCGGGATTGTAGTATTCGCCGTCCGGGCCGATTGGCGTAATCTGCACGGGTACGAGAATCCGCCCTGCCCCGGTTCGGATGGGGCGGCTTGTTATGTCGCCCAGCATCGCACTGTTTTTGCCCACCCAGACACACTCCAGGGGATGTTCGGGCGTATAGGGGCCTTTCTGGATGACCTGCTCATCGACGGCATACGTCTTGCCGCCATCAGTGGACACCCGATACCGGAGGGTCCATTGCTTCATCCCCTCCATCGGATCGTCAGTCGGAAGCGTGGCATCGTTGGCAAGGGTCAGAAGGCATCCTGCTTCCTCGTCCACAAAACCGCCTTGATTATATATGCGGCGAACACCTTTATCCGTTTGGAAGATAAACTCAATCGGTTCCCACGGAGACCAGGTCAGGCCGTTGTCGTCGGAAAAACTTCGTTCGCGGCTATCCAAGGTGTCGGAGCGTGTCAATATTCCCTTTGTCCGCATCTTTTCGCACCCATCGGGGCGGGTATAGAACGAGTTACCGAATACCAGCGCTCCCTTGCGTGGACTTTTCAAAAACATTTCTCTGGATTTCAATTTCATTATGTACCCTTAAGTATCTCGAATGCCGGCTCGACGGTATCGCGGTCGGCCTTTAATTTGGCGACGACTTTGGCAGCGGGCAGTTCGCGTGGCGTAACGTTTTCCGCCAGACTCATTGCCGCAGCCGTGCCGGCGGCTTGGCCGGTGGAGATGCAAGTCTGCTGGATTCGCAGGGAAGACTGGGCCAGGTGATCGGCACTGATGCACCGGCCCGCCACGAGCAGATTGTCCACTCCCTCCGTGACGATACAGCCGTAGCGGATATCGTAATATTCGCCCGCCGTCAGCCTTTCGAGGCGTCGGCTTGCCTCGTCGGACTCGCGATCCACCGCCGAGGCTGTGTAACTGTCGGCAGGCCAGACGTCAATTGCCCACGAACCGCGAGCTATTCCGTCGGGATATTTCCGAAACTCGCGGGCGTCGTCTGCGGTAACGGTAGCAAGGCCGCGAATACGCCGGCTCGAACGGACGCCGATATGATTGGAGGTATCCAGCAGGTAGGCATTCTCGAAACCGGGAACGTAACGGCAGTAGAAATCCGCCGCCTGCCTCGCCTGCTCTCTGCCCTCGCGCTCCGCGGTGGTCAGTTCCTGCGGGTCCAGAGGGTTGGTCTTCAGCACACGGCTGATGACCGACATTATTTCGTTGCGATGTGCGGGCAAGGCCCAGGACCCTTCGCGGATGTAATTCAGAAGCCGATCCTTCGTCGTAACGACCGGCGTGGTGTATTCGCCGCGTTCGATGGCAGCCGAGAGATCGGCGGCCAGCTTCTCCATCGCCTGTTCGTTGGGGAAGTTTTTGGGCCTGTGGATATTGGCTATCCGAAAGACCTTGGTGCAGGCCATGGCGTATTTGTGCTTGCCGTCGCCCTGTTCCCACTGCACACCGGCCTGGTCACAGACGATCCCGTCGCCGGTGGCGTCAATGACGCGCCCAGCCAATATCGCCCGCCGCCCGGCCTTCGTCTCGACGACAATTCCCCCGATAACCCCGCCGGCCATAATGGCTCCGGCACAATAGACGTGGTGCAGTAGAGAGACGCCGGCCTCGGCTAACAGCTCGTCCCAGACGTACTTTACCAGTTCCGGATCGACGGTGCTTCGGATCAGGCCCGGATTCATAAGAATTTCGCCCACGCCGCCGCGCCGCTTCAGGCCTCGCATGTATTCGTGCCAGATTCCCTGGAAGTCCGCCCCGTTGGTGCTCAGGACGACACAGACCAGTTGCGAGACAGTCGCACCGCCGAGGTAGCCGCCCTTTTCCACCAGCAGAACCTCGGCTCCGCCGCGAGCCGCGGCAATCGCTGCGGCACAGCCAGCCGGCCCGCCACCGACAACAACAACATCATATTCACCAAGGACAGGAACGTCCCTGGCCGGTTCGCGGTAAATACGCTCCTTGTCTGAACAAGCCATCATCATCTCCTCAAAGCATTGCTTACACTGCCATATCTGGCACTACCATAGACTTTATGGAGCCTTGTGCATATAATGAAATCGTGAACTAATGATACTGGTGTAGCCTTTTTTCGGTATTTCGACTGGCTTGTTATGGAAATCAGCAGAGACAAAATGATCGCCGCCCTTGAGCGGATACGAGAAGAGGCTAGTGTTCAGGAAGTGCTTTTCGCCGGGTTCAGTCCCCGGCCGGAGAAACAACAACTCCAGATACTCCCCATTCCGCGCCTCATAATTCCACTGAGCGGACAGAAATGGACGAAATTCGCGATGGATTCCCACCAGCGTAAGATAATCATGAAGCCGGGACAGATTCTTTTTTGCCCACCCTTTGGTTGGACAGAAACCAGGTGGCATCTGGATGCTGAAGTTATTTCAGCCGTTTTTCACAATGATTATCTCAGGGTGCTGTACCTGGATCAGAAAAACGATGAGCCACGGCTCAGCCCGGATGTCTTCTACCATACCAACAAACCAATCAACCAGGCGGGAAGCCACCTTGTCCACACTCTTGAACTGATGGAAAATGCTCCCGAACTCAGGTCGGCTGCCAAATCCACCGTCGAAGCATTGCTGGAGCTGGTTTTGGTTGACGTAAAAAATTCTGCAACTTCCTCGGAGAGCATATCCAGGCAAACATGGAAAGCTCTCGTGGATTACCTGGGCGAGCATGCAACCGAAAACATCGGCCGGGCCGAACTGGCGGAGGAGTTCCAGCTTCATCCGAGCTACATAAGCAGACTTTTCCGGAATTACGCCGGCACAAGCTTCCAGGATTACCTTGCCGACATTCGGATGCGGTTTGCCGCAAAATTATTATCGGAACCGGGTTCAACCGTCAACGAAACAGCGAAGCAATGCGGTTATAAATATACATCGTACTTCATCAAGGCTTTCAAAAAGCACAGTGGCATATCCCCCGGCCAATACCGGTCGCACAAAAAATAGGCAAAGACCAAAATCAATCGAAAGCCGGCTCTTGAAGATAAGGGCTGCGTCAATTCTCTGACATTCTTTCCATCGCTTTACTTGAGGGAACCTCTTGAGGGTTTTAAGATTCGCCATTCGTGTCAATCCCCATTATTGCCACCTACGTCAAAAAGTCCACAATAACACCATTATGAAACAATATCACCATAGGCGCAAGCGAAGAGCAAAGCTACAATGATGTTAATTGGTTTATGGCAGCAACTGGCTTAAGAGATCAATGTTGAGTCATTGAACGAGCAGAGCTTCGCAACGGGCGGAGCAGGAAACAGGTCTTTGGAGATGGTCTCCAGAGAAGATTTAGAAGGCAGAGGCCCTTTCGGGCCGAAAAAGAGAAGGAGTAGTGAAATGAAAAAGCTTATTACGTTGGTTATGGCTGCGGCTGTGATTGGATTGGCGACAAGCGTCGGCAACGCGGCGGTACTCCTCCAGGACAATTTCGATGACGGAAACTACAATGGCTGGACTGTTCTCGGTTCTTCAGTAGTAACGGCGACGAATGGCTATCTTGAGGGTACTCGCGATGCCGCTAACACCAACGACATCGTCGAACAGGCACTCAGTTCATCGACTGCCAAGTTCTATTGTGAGTTTTCGATGCGTTGCGGCGTAGACAGTCAGGGTAATGACGAGTTCAACTCTGGCATGATCTGGCTTCGCAATAGCACCACTAATGTTGGTTACTCAGTTAAGTTGGATGGAGCCGCCAACGAGATTTACCTTGGGACATGTGCCACCGCGGACAGCTTTGACACCATCACGTATACGTTGAACGCGAACACCTGGTACAACTTTACCTGGGTATATGACCCGAATGATACGTCTAGTGGCTCCAACGGCAGCATGTATCTCTACGCGGGCCATGGAACCGGTGGAACGCTCTTGAGCGACGGTTTTGACCCTGGCGCTGCTGTAACCAGCGCTTTTAACGAGTGCGTATTTTTCGACAAAGGTACCGGTGTTACGGGCCCTCCCCCTCAGAATCAGCATTACGCCCTGGACAACCTTTATATTGGGGATGTCGTGCCCGAACCTGCGACGATGGCGTTGCTGATGCTCGGCTTGCCGCTGGCCCTTCGCCGAAGACGGAAATAAAAAGCATTACTGATATTGTCTTTTTCATCCTGTGTGTCGGGGCATGGCCGTTTCGTGCCCCGACACACTACTCCTTCCGTCTTTTTTCACCAGCAGAACCTCGGCCCCACCACGCGCCGCAGCAATCGCTGCAGCGCAGCCAGCCGACCCGCCACCGACAACGTCACATTCACCAAGGGCAGGAACGCCCCGGGCCGGTTTGCAGCAAATACGCCCCTTGTCCGTCATATCCTCAAGGCATCGCTTACTCTGCCGTATCTGACACTGCTATAGACTTTGTGGGGCCTTGTGCATATAATGAAATCGCGAATTAATGATACTGGTGTGGCCTTTCTTTAGTATTTCGACTGGTTTGTATGGAAATCAGCAGAAACAAAATGATCGCCGCCATTGAGCGGATGCAAAAAGAGATTGAAATCCAGGAAGTGCTTTTCGCCGGATTCCGTCACCGGCCGGAGAAAAAACTCCTCCAGATACTCCCCATTCCGCGCCTTATAATTCCGCTTAGTGGACAAAAATGGACAAAAATCGCGATGGATTCCCACCAGCGCAAGATAATCATGAAGCCGGGGCAGGTTCTTTTTTGTCCGCCTTTTGGCTGGGTAGAAACCAAATGGCATCTGGATTCTGAAATTATTTCAGTCGTTTTTCACAATGACTATCTCAGGGTGCTGTACATAGATCAGAAGGACAAGAAACAACGGCTTGTCCCGGATATTTTCTACCATACCAACAAACCAATCAACCAGACGGGCAGCCACCTTGTCCACGCTCTTGAACTGATGGAAAATGCTCCCGAATTCAGGTCGGCTGCCAAATCCACCGTCGAGGCGTTGCTGGAATTGGTTTTGGTCGACGTGAAAAATTCTGTAACGTCCTCGGAGAGCATATCCAGGCAAACATGGAAAGCTCTTGTGGATTATCTGGGCGAGCATGCAACCGAAAGCATCGGCCGGGCCGAACTGGCGGAGGAGTTCCAGCTTCATCCGAGCTACATAAGCAGACTTTTCCGGAATTACGCCGGCACAAGCTTCCAGGATTACCTTGCCGACATTCGGATGCGGTTTGCCGCAAAATTATTATCGGAACCGGGTTCAACCGTCAACGAAACAGCGAAGCAATGCGGTTATAAATATACATCGTACTTCATCAAGGCTTTCAAAAAGCACAGTGGCATATCCCCCGGCCAATACCGGTCGCACAAAAAATAGGCAAAGACCAAAATCAATCGAAAACCGGCTCTTGAAGATAAGGACTGCGCCAATTCTCTGGCATTCTTTCCATCGCTGCACTCAGGACTTTTAAGGAATCGACATTCGTTTCCGTCCCCATCATTGCTACCCATGTTGAAAAGACCACGATAGTATCACTATGAGACAACATCATTATAGGCGCAAGTAACAATTAGAACTACAATGACACCATTGATTGACGGTAACAACTGGAAATTATGACCAGAAATGGATGAAAGGAAAGGAGTGTAGAAAACTGACATTGAGCCATTGAATATGCAAGGCCCCGCAACGGACGGGGCAGTGAGTCTTTGGAGATGGTCTCCAGGGAGCAGTAGGAAAGCCCATTGGGGCTGAAAAAGAGAAGGAGAAATGTAATGAAAAAGTTAGTTACATTAACAATGTTGGCTGTACTGGTGAGTTTTGCTGTTCCAGCCAGTGCGGATTATCTGACCAATGGCAATTTCGAGGCGACCCCCTTCGACTCGAGCTGGACGAATGCAGGCACCCCACAGAACATTGTCCACCGCGGACTTACCGCCACCGGTCTGGACGCGACAGGCACACAAGCCGTCTATATGGTGGCACCCAGCGCCGCCACCGGCTTCTACCAGAACGTTAGTGGCGTACCGCTCCAGTGGCAATTGGACTTTGTGTTTGCCGCTGCAGATTCGGGCGACAACACCACGCGATCTCTGAATCTTGCCGTTCGACATGCCGGTACGAGCAACCAGATCAACATAAAGCTGGACGGCGATGGGTACTTATGGACTTATGATCAGGGACCCGGATGGCGGCAGATATCCAGCACTACCGCCGCTAGTTTTTCCGTAGATGCCAACAGCGACAACGATTTTGAAGACGCCGGAGATACGCTGAATGTTCACTCACTGCGGATTGTCGGTACCTACGGCGCCACGCCCACATACGACGTATATCTTTCGGCAGCCAATTCGACCACTCTGACGCTGATAGGCGATGATCTGGCGCATTTCCAGGGCGGAAATCCGAGTTCGACTGAGACACCGGTCATGGTAAGTTTTATTACGGGTACCGGCGTCCTCGGTAGTAACTACGTGATCGACAACGTCAGCCTTACCCCCGAGCCGGCGACGATGGCGTTGCTGATGCTCGGCTTGCCGCTTGCCCTTCGCCGTAGACGGAAATAAAAGAGTTTAATGTCAGTTTTATGTTTTGTCTTTTTCATTTTGTGTGTCGGGGCATGGCAGATTCGTGCCCCGGCACACTGCTCCTGCCGTTATTTTGCCTCTGCCTTTGCGGATATCATGACATCGCCGCTGATGTTGCGAACGACTGCATAAGTATGCGGGGCATGTTGAACGGTTTCGTGTGGGATAATCAGGTCGTCCCGATAAAGCATATCAGGCCGCCGGAACGTAACGTCGGCCTTGCTGCCGGGTTCGCCGTAGTAGCGGAGGGTGGCGTTCTTCAGGCCGCGAATGAGTATCCGCCCGGCAACGCCGACTTCGCCGGAGAAAACCTCCGAACAGAACAGTTCGCCGTCGTCGGCCTGGTCTACAAAGCACCGACACTCGGCGTGCCATGCCCTCGGCATACGGTATTCACCCGTCCCGCCACGAAGGTTTACGTCCATGCCGGTAAGCAGCGGCACGCCTTGCGGAAAACGCAGCCGCAGGGCTACATTGGTATTCGGCGTGTAACCGGAGAAGAAAAATCCACCGCCATGCCGGGCAACGCATATCATCGGCGTCCGCTGATCGACCGATGTTTTGCCGGCGGCGATGTCGTAGCCGAAGTCTTTCATCGCCAGCCGCATCAGCGTCTCGCCGCGGAAATACTCTGTCGCGTCGTCGGCAGTGAGAAGCAGACCGCCCTTCCAACAGGCTGACACCGTGCCTCGAACCCAGCCCAGTCGCCCCCCCTGCCATTGCGGTAACGCCCGGCTGAGTGCGGCGACGCGGAGTTCCCCGCCGAACGACACATCCGCCAGCGGACAGGTATATTCGTCCCCGCAGTCGTCGATACCGGTTTCGTATGAGCCGGCGGAGATATTGACACGATGATTCAGCTTCGTCATTGCCGGCAGATGGTCGATTTTATTCCGCTGGCCGTGCAGCGAGATAGTCAATTCACCCTCGATTGGCGACTCCCGCCGGACGTTCAGCATCTTCAGCAGTTCGCGGTCGGCCCGCCGGCTCGGCCCGTAGCAGAGCACCTTGCCGCCGCCACGCACAAACGCCTTGATCGCCGCCGCCATGGGAGTTCCCTCCGCCGGTAATGAAACCACCAATACGGATTCGCCGTAAATCTCCGGCCGGGATTGCAGAGTCTTCAGAAAATTCCGCGACGAGACAACCGTATTGACCGGCAGGCCTTGATTGATCGCACCGATCATGAACCAGTCACCGAAAAACGGTTCCTCCAGCCTGGGCTGCTCGCCAAAAGCCATGTCGTGATATTCGTCGAACGGATAGACCCAGACCAATGGCCCGGGGGCGTCGGGGGCGTCGTCCACGGCTGTGAGAATATGCGGGATGACCTCGTTGGGCACCTTGGCCGGCATACGGCCGTAAGAATCATCAACCGTCAGAAATGCAATGGATGCAGGATTTTGTATTCGCCCGTCGGCGTCGATCCGCGAGACGCTCAGGGGCATGTAGATATCGTGCGGCTGCCGCTGGTAGCGGTCTAGCCACGGACTGTTGAGCCACCACGGATCGTGCGTGTAGAACCGGAAAGGGAAATCGCACTGGTCGCCGGGCAATTCAGCGATGTGCGACATATAGCCCGCCAACTCCAGGCCGAAGTTGCCGTCCATCGCCGCCCATGGCGAATTCGGCGGCGGCGAGAAATTCAGATTCGCCTCGTTCAGCCAGGCGTAAGGCGTTGCGTCACTGGCTATGTCTATGCCGAGCGAAAGGTTTGTCCCCCGCGTCTCGATGGGCAACTCCGCACACTCAGCCCGGAACGTCCGCCAGAACTCCTTGATCTTTTCGGCAATTTCACGCGACTTCCCGGGATAAAAATTCTCGCCGTCAAAAAGGTCGCCCGTGGTGCCCCATGTCTCCCTGCCGAAACCGAAGCCGTTGCTCAGCCAGAGATAATCGAAGCCCATATCCGCCAGAAACAGTCGGCTCTGCCGGCCCAGGAAAGTTCCCAGGCTCGTACCCTCGGCGATACCGTCAGGAAAACCGGCATAGCTGCGGTCGTCAGCGTGAAGATGTGTGTAGCAGGTAACGAACCGATGCTGATCGCTGCCCATCGTGTCGGCCTGGCAAATCTCCGGATGTCGTTCGTACTTGAACGGCGAGCGTGCAAACTCCGGCCCGGGGTCGAACGTTTCGCCGACGCGTATCGGTTTGCCCGTTACATCCCGGCCGACGCGTTTGATGGCAGCTATGATTTTGCGGAGGTCGCCATAGGTGATGACCGGCGGATTTTCCATGTAGAGGTAAGACCGGCTGTGCAATGCCCGGCAGTCCGGGTCGTTCGGAATGGGCTTCTTCGGATTGGCTCCGCCGATATAGCGTGCCCACTCGATTTTGTCATTGTCCCGGCTACGATATTCGAATATCTCCGAGCCGTCCGCGGCCCACAGCAATACCGAAACCACGTCCGCCCGGTCGGTCAACGCCCGCCATTGACGAAACATCTCGCGGCAGGTCGCTTCCACGTATTCGTCGTCCAGCCGGCGGAACGGCTTGAGCGACATCTCCAGCGTTACATTGCGAATTTTCATTGCCTATACCCTATGTTTCTATTGAGTTACATTTTCGTACTCGATATCGAGCACGGCTGCGAGCTTCTGGATTTCCTCCGCACGGTGGCCAACGCCCAATGCGAAATGATGCGTCGGGCCGGCGATGCTCCAGCGTTCGAGAAACGCCCGAACGTCGGGCGGGAACTTCCCGCGAGTATTCGTGTTGCCGGTAGCGGGAATTATCCCCGGCAGACTTTCGCCCTCGGCGACGACAAACTTGAACCGCCCGTCAAAAGTCTGCGTGATACCGAGAATCGTAATCGGCCCGTTTTTGATCGCGAATTCAACACTCGGCCCGCTGCCCCGCTTGCCGTGCAACACGCTCAGGCCACGCAAAACGGGCTGCCCATCGGCGATATTGATGTGGTGCGGGCCGTCGTGTCCGACGAGTACGAAGTCGCCGTTGAAGTCGGCTGGGTGCAACTCGGCGAACGATCCGCCGGCGCCGAGGCGATCCATTATCAGCATCGCCACGCATGTCTTGGTGTCGTATTCGCCGGCGATGGGCACGCCTCGCCCGGTCAGCAGCGAACTGCCGATAATCAGGCTGCAGCCAAGCCGCTCGTTGGCATTGCCGTCGCGACCCTTGTAATAGTAACTCATACCATCAAAGGCGTAGTCCTCCATCAGCTTATCCATGCCGAGCGAAACCCTTGCCGCCCATCGCAGCTCGTCGGGATCGACCGGCCCGGCAATCGGGTCGCTGCCGGGAGCGGGGAAGTGGAAAATCTCGCGGATCAACTCCAGCCGCTCGTCAACAGCCGACTCGGCGACGGCGTTGGCCCGGTGCTGCAGGTCGTCCATTTCGATGTGCTCCACGTGCATACCAAACTTGCCGTCGAACATCGTCGGATCGTGATTCATATCCAGCATGCCTTCGTAGGTGTGGCCCATCAGGCCGAGCCTTGCCTTGCGGAGCGAATGCAGGCAACGCGAGATTCCCACCCACTGGCTGAGCTTCTCGGCCACGTGAGAATCATCGCGCAGCCTGCCGAAAATCACATCGGCAATCTCGATATTCGCCCGGCGGACGGCGCAGCATATCTCCGGCAGGCTGGTGGTATTGTCGTTGCAGAGCTGGGCGTATGTCGTGGCGTTGGCGTAGTCCAGCGCCGCAGCCGGCTGCAAACCGGCCAGCACGACCGGCCGACCGACCCGCTGGATCACCGGCAAGGCGTTGGCGGAACTGCTGTAGGTAACCACGTTGCAGATCAGCAGATCAACGTCCTCGCCAGCCAATGCGTCACCGACCTCGGCAGCCTTTCGCGGACTGTCGGACAAGCCGCCGTCAACCACTTCGACACCATAGGCCCGGAGCATATCAACAAACTCCCGATGATAGCCCAGTAGTTCTTCCCGCAACCCCTCAAACTGCGGCCAATAGGCTTCAAGCCCAACGGCGAAAACGCCGATTCTCGCCGGCAGTGGTTGTCGCTGAAAATACGGATGCAACGCTTCGCTGTTATTATCCATCGTTCTTCATCTTTCGATTTGCGTAAAAGGGGTTCAGGTTCTTTTAGGGAACCTCTAAAAATTCATTCCTGCTACGAACGGCTGCAATTTTCGTGGGCGTCGTTGTCGGGGCAAAATCGTCCTCGACGTAGCTATAGCTACGCCTGCGGCGATTTTGCCCCTCCGCCTAGCCCACAAAAATTTCGCTCGTTGTCGCGACGAAAGCAATTTTTAGAGGTTCCCTTTATACTTTGCTGCAAAGCTGCTCGATTTCTACCGCTGCGGCTTTGAGTTTTTTGAGCGTCTTCGCTCGCCATGTCAATTTGAATCGGACGGACGGTACGCTGACGCCGAGGGCTGCGATTATGTTGTCCCTGCTGCCGCGTATTCCGACAGCCAGGGCGCTTATGCCCTCGCAGAGTTCATCAACAACTTCCGAATGGTCGTCATTCTGTATCCGCTGCAACTCACCAGCCAACTGGGCCTTGTTGACAATCGTGCCGGCGGTAAATTTCTTTAACGGCTGGGCGGTGAGAAATCGCGTCAATTCATCATCCGTCATCGCCGCGAGTAATATCTTGCCGCAGGCCATGCAATGGGCGTACGACGCGATGTCGTCCGGCTCTTCCACGCGTAACACATGGGATGATGCTATATAGTCCAGCTTCATCATCCTGCCGTTTACAAACCCGGCAAGCATCACCGACTCCTGCAAATCCCCGGCAAGATGCTGCAACGTCGGCCTGGCAAGCTCGGCAAACGCCTGGCCGATACCACTGCCGCCAACCATCGCCAGGAGGTGCAACCCCACCCTGTACCGACGGGTAGTCTCGTCCTGCAGGAGATATCCCCGCTGCACCAGCGTCGCGGCGATGTTATGCACCGATGTCGGACTCAATCCAAGCCGCCTGGCCAACTCGCGAGTACCAATTCCCGCGGAACTATCGGCTGCCGCCACTGCATCAATAATGTCCAGACTTTTTTGAACACTCAGAACCGTATTCATGGAATTCTCCAAATCAAACAAGGCTATATTCATATTTACCGCTACTGTTCGGCTATACAAAACATATTTTACACAAATTCGTCATTTGTGGCATATTTTTCTTATTTTGTTCTGCTATGCGAAACACTCGCGAAAAAGTTTAGCGATGCTGGAAAATTTGCTCCATGGCAGCTTCACTTTTCGGCGGGCAAGGATTATGCTTACAGAGAACTTCATGAGGAACAGAACTATGGGACGAACATCGGGCTGGCTCGTAAATTTATATAGATACCCCAGTTTTCGCCAGCGTATTCTTAAACGGATTCTCCGTAAAGAAAAGGGCGAATTTTATTCCCGGACCTTACGGGATATCTATCGCGAATATCATAATATTGAGATCGGCATGTATTCCTACGGGGGATGCTTCAGGCCGGAACATATTCCCGCCGGAACCCGTATTGGGCGATACTGTTCCTTCGCTCAAAATGTTTACATATTCAACGCCAACCACCCCATCGAACGGATTTCCCAGCATCCATTTTTCTACAACCCCGCCCTGGGTATAGTGGACGAGGAAAATATCACCCGCACTCCGCTGGAAATTGGAAATGACGTCTGGATAGGCCAAAATGCCATTATAATTCCCGGGGTAACCCGAATAGGCGATGGCGCAGTGGTTGCCGCCGGAGCAATTGTTACCAAAAACATCCCGGATTTTGCCATTGTTGGCGGCTGTCCAGCCAAGGTACTGCGATATCGATTTTCGGAGGAAATTCAGCGGAAAACCCGGGATTCTCAATGGTGGAATCTGGATATTGAAGAAATACGGGCAACCTGTTTCCGGGAATTTCTGCACCCGGTTGACGAAACAATTGCCGGGAACCTTGCAAAGCAATTTACATAGCCACAGAAAACGAACCAGCCCATCAGATCAAAACCATCGCGTGGTAGCCTGGGAAAACCACCGCGCGATTATGCACAATCCCTCATGGCGAGACCTTCGGCATCGCCATGCCACAATGTTTGCTCACTTGCCCATTACCCGGAACGTTTTCGCGTCGGCCTTGCATTTTTCGGTGAAATTGCGGAGAATGACCCGCTTGTATTCTGATTCGAGATAACCGATGACCCTGAAAGACAACATTCAATCTCTGGGCGACCTGCTTGGCCCGTTCGCCCGACAGACCGAAGCCGACCTGGAAACCTGGCTTATCGAGCCTTCCGCGCCGGCGGAATTAGCCGACGGGATGCGATACTGCGTCGCCGGCGGCAAGCGTCTGCGTCCGGCGATGGTGCATCTTGCCGCACAGGCCACCGCACGGCAGCCGGACGAGCAGCTCGTCCGCCGGGCTGCCGTCGCCGTGGAGCTTGTCCACGTGTACAGCCTCGTGCACGACGACCTGCCGGCAATGGACGACGACGAACTTCGCCGGGGCCAACCCACCGCCCACGTGAAATTTGGCGAGGCGATGGCGATTCTCATCGGCGACGCCCTGCAATGTCGGGCGTTCGGCTTGCTGGGCGAATCCGCCTCGGCCTTGGCTGGGCGACTCGTCGCGGAACTTGCCTCAGCCGCCGGGCAGGCGGGAATGGTCGCCGGGCAGGTGGCGGACATGAACCTCGCCGCCGTGCCGGACGGATTCGAAGGACTAGCCGGCATACACCTGCGTAAAACCGCTGCCATGCTGAAAGCGGCAACCCGGATGGGGGCAATCGCCGCCGGCGCGACAGACGAACACCTCCGCGCAGTAAGCATTTACGCCGAAAAACTCGGGCTGGCCTTCCAGTTGTTCGACGATCTGCTCGACGCGACGGGAACGGCTGGTCAACTGGGCAAAACCCCCGGCAAAGACGCACAGGCCGGCAAACGAACGGTAATTACCGAACTCGGAGAGACAAAAGCAAAGGCCCGCGGCGAAGAGCTTACCGCCCAGGCCATCGAAGCACTGGCCCCGCTGGGCACGAAGGGCAAAGAACTGGAGCAGTTGGCCCAACTGTTGACGCATCGCAAACACTAAGGATTTTTTAAAGAAGACTAAGGACAGACATAAATGCTGGAAAAGGTACAGGCAGACAGGCAGAATAAGCTGGAGAAGATTCGTCAACTGGGCGTAGACCCGTACGGCTGGCGGTACGACGGCGTGGAACAGGCAGCCGCGATTCTCGAACGGTTCGACGACGACGCCCCCGAAGGCGAGCAGTCGGCCAAGGCGGCTGGGCGAATCGTGCTCTTCCGAGACATGGGCAAGATGATGTTCGCCCACGTTCGCGACAGCAGCGGGCAGATGCAGATCGCCCTGCGCAAAAACGCGCTGGACGAAAACGGCTGGTCGCTGGCGAAGCTGCTGGACCTGGGAGACCTCATCGGCGTATCCGGCCCGCTGCAGCGGACGCGCACCGGCGAGGTTACCATCTGGGCCGACGAACTGACGCTGCTGACCAAAAGCCTCATGCCCATGCCGGAAAAATTCCATGGCCTTCAGGATGTCGAAGTCCGCTACCGCCAGCGATACCTCGACCTGATGACCAATCCGGAGTCGATGGAGAATTTCAAAAAGCGCATCGCCATCGTCGATGTCATCCGCGATACGATGAAGGCCCGGCAATACGCCGAGGTCGAAACGCCGATGCTCCAGGCGATTTACGGCGGTGCGGCGGCGAGGCCGTTCACGACGCATCACAATACCTTCGACTGCGACCTGTTCATGCGGATCAGTCCGGAACTGTATCTCAAGCGGCTGCTGGTCGGCGGCATGGAGCGGGTTTTCGAGATCAATCGCAACTTCCGCAACGAGGGCGTGGACACCAGCCATAACCCGGAATTCACGATGATGGAACTGTACGAAGCTTACGCCGACTACAACGTGATGATGGAGATCGCCGAGGAACTGTTCATCGTCGCTGCCGAGAAAGTCGCCAAGCCCGCCCTGATCGCCAATCGCGACAAGCGGCTGGCTGCCATCGAACAGATGAAAACCGACGCCGAGCGGGCGTTGAACAATAAGCGAAGCCCCAAAACCGACGAAGAAAAGCAGGCCGACCACGAGGCAGCGATGGCTGCGTACGAAGCTGCCAAAACCGAGGCCCCGCAGACGCCGCTGTTCAAGGCTGCCGCCGCTTGCGAAGCCGGCGGGCTTGTGCTGCCGTACGGCGATACGCTACTGGATTTCGCCAAGCCGTGGCGGCGCGAAAAATACGCCGACCTGCTGAAAACACACGCCAGCGTGGACATCGACGATCTGCCGGCAGTCCGCGCGAAAGCGACGACACTCGGCATTGACGAGGCGAGGCTGTCCGACGCGGTGGTGATTAACGAAGTGTTCGAGACCACCGTCGAGCCGCACCTGGTTCAGCCGACGTTCGTGCTTGACTATCCCGCCGACCTCTGCCCACTGACACGCCGCGACCCGGACAACGATAAAATCGCCCTGCGGTTCGAGCTGTTCGCCGCCAACATGGAACTGGCCAACGCGTACACCGAGTTGAACGACCCGGAGATACAGTTAGCCAACCTCTCCGGGCAACTCAAGGGCGAGGAAGACGAGACAATGCGCGTGATGGACGAGGATTTCGTTACGGCATTGCAACACGGCATGCCGCCAGCCGGCGGTATGGGCATCGGCATAGACCGCATGGTAATGCTGCTGACCGACACCCAGAGCATCCGCGACGTGGTGCTGTTCCCGCTGCTTCGCCCGGAAACGCAAACCAACGCGGAAGCCGACGACAAATAATGAAAATAATGAAAAAAAATCATGTATAAAATTTTCCTATGCTTTCGATATCTTCGCAGCAAGGCGATGCCCTACCTCGCGGTGCTGGGCGTGGCGTTGTGCGTATGGCTGCTGCTGTCGTCGGTCAGCGTGATGAGCGGCTTCCTGAACAAAATCGAATCCGCCGCCAAAGGACTGTTCGGCGATATCGTCATCGAATCCGCCGGCGAGCGGGGCATCGCGTTCTACGACGAATTCATCCGCGAGATTACCGCGAAAGATAGAGGCATCGCGGAGATAGAGGCGGCAGAGCCTTTTATCCTCAGCTTCGGCATGTTGCGGGTCGAGGGCGACAGGAATTTCCGCCAGCACGTTCAGATTGCCGGTATTCGCCTGCCGGGCCGGGCCGACGTCAGCGATTTTGAAGACGGGCTGTTCGTCCAAGCCAATATCGCCGCCCCGACATTCGACCCGTCGCTGAAAAAAGTGATCGCCGCAATTGAACGCCAACAGCAACTCATGCGGAAAATCGTCCAGCGGGAATTCGCACCGCAACTGGAAAAACTTTCGCCGGCCAAGCGGAAGCTTGTTTTGGAGCACTGGACGACGCTGCATTATTTGAGCGACCCCAACCTGTCACCGGAAAAAAAACAATTGTTGCGACAACTCGCCAACGCCGGCCTGCTGCAAAACGAAGCCCTGTTGTCGCTGCACAGCGTAAAGAAAAGGCAGGCGGAGCTTGAAACGCTCCAAGCCGAGCTAGCCAAGGCTGAGGCTCGCAAGACTACGGAAACCGAACTTGACGAACTGCGGGAAGCGATTGACGATATCATCGAGGCGACCGGCATGGAGCAGCCGGCCTATCGGGTTATCCTGGGCCTGGGCATACCCGGACTCAGTTTCCGCACGGAAAAGAGCGAAACGGTGCGTTACCTCGTGCCCGGCCATCGGATTATCCTGTACGTTTTCCCGCTGGGTAAACGCTTCAGCCCGACAGACATTTCTCCGAACATCCACAAATTCAGCATCATCGACGACAGTTGCTCCGGCGTGTCATCGATTGACAACAAACTTATTTACGTGCCGTTCAAGACCCTCCAGAAAATGAACAACATGGCTGGGGAGTACGACGCGGAAAACCCCAACGTGCTCGTCAGTCCCGCGCGGTGCAGCCAGATACACGTCAAGGTTCGCGGCAAGCGCCTCTCCGAGAGGGAACTACGCAAGATATCCGCCGAGGTTCAACGCGCCTGGCTGGACTTCCAGCAGCGTAATCCGCAGGCTACCCTGACGCCGGTAAGCATCGACACCTGGCGGCAGCGACAGGTACAGGTAATCGGGCCTATCGAAAAGCAGCGGACGCTGGTGGCGATTATCCTGGGATTCATGTCGATTGTCGCGGTAACGCTGATATTCGTGATCCTCTACACCATCGTCGTGCAGAAGACCCGCGAGATCGGCCTGCTCAAGGCGGTGGGCGCGTCGTCGCGGGGCGTGGCGGGGCTGTTTTTCCTGTACGGCGTGATTATCAGCCTCGTCGGGGCGATACTCGGCACGGTGGGCGGTTACTATACCGTCAAGAACATCAACACCATCCAGGACTGGGCCGACGAATTGTTCGGCCTGCGGGTCTTCACCCGCCAGACGCACATGTTTGCCAAAATTCCCAACGACGTGGACTGGACGGCAACGTGGATTATCATGGTTTCCTCGATAGCGGTGGGGCTGATCGGAGCATTGCTGCCGGCGATTCGCGCTGCCCGGATGCAGCCGGTGGAGGCATTGCGATATGAATAAGCACGACGAAACGAAAATGAAGACGAAGACGAAAATAAAACAACCGCTTATTCGCGTCAAAGACCTTCACAAGACATATTCGCTCGGGCGGGTATCCCTGGAGGTGCTGCGGGGCGTTTCGTTTGAAATCGCCGCCGGAGAGTTTGTCGCACTGTACGGGCATTCCGGCAGCGGCAAGAGCACGCTGCTGCACATGGTGGGCCTGCTGGATCGCCCGACCAGCGGGATAGTTCACTTCGACGGCATCAACGTAGCCAAGCTTCGCAGCGGACGGCGGAACAGCATCCGCTGCAACGACGTGGGATTCGTCTTCCAGTTTTACCACCTGCTGCCGGAACTGACCGTCCTGGAAAACACGATGCTGCCGGGGATGGTGGGCAATTCGATATTACGCTGGCCGGGGCGGAAGAAGGCTTTGCGGCTGCGGGCGATGGAACTGCTGGACGAGCTTGGCGTCAGCGACCGGCTGAAGCATCGGCCTCGCGAATTGTCCGGCGGGGAGCGGCAGCGGGTGGCTATTGCGCGGGCGCTGATTCATAAGCCCAAGCTGCTGCTGGCCGACGAGCCGACCGGTAACCTGGACTCCAAGACCGGCCAGAAGATTATGGACGTGTTGTTGCGATACAATCGTCAGCACGGCCAGACTATTCTCATGGTTACGCACGACGAGGAATTGGCTGAGGAAGTTTCTCGTGCGATGTACATTAAAGACGGACGATTGGTCAGCGGATAACCCCGCCAACCAAATTTAAGGAATTTATATGCCGGAAATGACATTACAGGAATTAACGAAGATGCTCGGCGGCGAGTTGACCGGCGACGGCAGCGGAGTCGTTCGCGGGGTAGCCTCGCTGGAAGAGGCAGGCCCGGACGAAATCGGCTTCCTGGCCAATGCGAAATACACCTCGCAAGTCGGTACGTCCAAAGCGGCTGCGGTGATCGTGCCCGAAGACTACGACGGCCCGGGCGACAGCCTGATCCGCTGCGAAGATTCCTACTTCGCCTATCGCCAGGCGATGGTAGCCTTTTACGGCTTCCGCAAACCGACGTTTGCAGGCGTGTCGCCAAGCGCGAGCATCGACGCCTCAGCGGAAATCGCCGACGGCGTAACGGTAGGCCCGTTCGTTACGGTCAGCCCAGGCGTTACCGTCGCAGCCGGGACGGTGTTGTATCCAGGTGTGTTCGTCGGGCCGGGCTGTAAAATCGGGGCGAATTGTACGATTTACCCCAACGTAACGCTATACGATAAGACGATTCTCGGCGACCGGGTAACCGTCCATGCCGGTAGCAGCGTCGGGCAGGACGGCTTCGGCTACGCCACGCACCCCAACGCCGACGGCGTGGTCGTGCACGACAAAATTCCCCAAGCCGGCTGGGTCGAGCTGGAAGACGACGTGGAGATCGGCGCGTGTTGCTCGATTGACCGGGCGACGATGGGTGCGACGGTGATCGGGGCGGGCACGAAATTCTCGAACCAGATCGCCATCGGCCACGGTACGAAAATGGGCAAGCACTGCCTGATGGTCGCCCAGGCCGGTATCGCCGGCTCGACTATGGTGGGCAATTATTGCGTTTTCGCGGGGCAGGCCGGCGTCGTCGGACACATTCGCATCGGCGACGGCGTCCGCGTCGGCGCGCAGGCGGGCGTTACGAACGACATCGAACCGGGCATCGAGGTGCTGGGCAGCCCAGCCATGCCGCGTGCCGAAGCCCGGCGGGTGGTGATGGCTGCCACTCGCGTGCCGGAACTGCGAAACACCGTCAAAAAACTCATGAAGCAACTCAAGGCTGTGCAGGATCGCCTCACGGAACTGGAAGGCAATCGCCCCGGAGCGGAATAAATGACAGACGCGGGCACATCGACGACGGCGGCGGCAGACGAACCCGTCGGCTTGATTGCCGGCGCGGGCAGATTGCCCATGCTGGTTGCCGACGGTATGCTAGCCGGCGGGAACAAGCTCGTGGTGGCAGCCTTGCGCGGCTTTGCCGATCCGAAACTCGAAGGCCTCGCCGACGAATTCCACTGGATCGGCCTGACGCGAATGGGCGGTTGGATTCGTTTTCTCCGGCGGCAGGGAGTTCGCCGGGCGGTGCTGATCGGCTCGGTGCGGAAGGGCGACATGCACTGCCGCTTCCGCCTGCTGAAATACATACCCGACCTGCGAACCGCGCGAATCTGGTATGGCAAAGTGCGGAAGGACAAACGCGACAACGCCGTGCTGCTGGCGGTGGCGGACGAACTGGCGATGGAAGGAATAGAACTTATGTCCAGCGTGGAATATTGCAAAGAGCATCTCGCCGAGGCGGGGCTGATGACCCGAACCCCCCTGCCGCGCGGCGTGGAGGCGGACGTTGAATTCGGCTGGCGGATCGCCCAGGCTTCGGCTGACCTGGATATCGGTCAATCCATCGCCGTCAAGGAGCGAGACATTATCGCCGTCGAAGCCGTCGAGGGAACCGACGCGATGATCGCCCGGGCCGGTCAGTTGTGCAGTTCGGGCGGCTGGACGCTGATAAAGGTAGCCCGGCCGAACCAGGACATGCGATTCGACGTGCCGACGGTAGGCCCGCAAACCCTACGAAACCTGGCAGCGGCAAAGTGCTCCTGCCTCGTGCTGCAGGCGGACAAAACCCTCATAGCCGACAAACCGGCAACACTGGTACTGGCGGACAAACTCAAAATAGCGATTATCGGCAAAGCTGCCGACACCAGTCAATTATAACAATCCACGCGTGGGCGTGAGTACCCGCTGTGATCGCTGGAAAAACACGCCGGCCACGTCTCCCCCCGGAGAACGTAGCCGGTTCGTGCCGTATAATATTCCGCATTTCGAACAATCAGGCGCAGGCTTTGAGTTTGTGGAGACTCGCAGCCAGGGTTATATGACGCAGACGCTCGAGGCTGATCGTGCCCAGGAATTCGTCGGTGAAATCCAGCGGAAATACGCACTGCATTTCACGCAACGTTGTTATCAATTGACCGCGATCCATCGCCGTGATTGAAGCAACCAACATATCCATATTTGTCAAACCCGGTTCCATGATACACCACTTGCCAATACAGGAAACATTAACAACTCCACTATTATTTCATCGGCTCAAAGAAGGGAGAACCTTAACCCAAAACGCCAATTCTCCGAATTGTCCGACCATTTCTGCCCCAGCAAAGCCGAAACCAGAAAAGCTGGTGAATGAGACAGGCTCTTGTCAACAAGAAAAACCTTGGGCCGCTATGTGGGAATGGTGTGGATAAGTCTCGCGATACTCTCGTAAAGCCTTGCCTGCAAAACAATTATCAAAATTAAATGATTTGTGGATATTTTACTTGATTTTGAAAAGACTGAGTATCGTCCCAAAAATTGCGAGAACATCTCTTTCCGACAAACTGTGATTTTTTTTTGCAATGAAGGCCCGATGTTGACGTTTGGCTTTATGTTACATGGCTACATACCACCTTTTTGCGAAGGGAGAACAAAATGAGCACATTAAGAATTTTTACAATCACGGCTGCCAGTATTCTTCTGGCGACAGTAATTCTGAGCGATGCAGACGCCGCCCCGAGATACAAACCAGCGGACCGCAACAAAGACGGCAATGTGGACCGGAAGGAATACCGCCAGGCTAAAAAGAGGGTTCAGCGGAAGCGTAAGGAACAGGCCAAGGT
>JAIORC010000157.1 GCA_021108335.1 Phycisphaerae bacterium | reverse complement strand
GCAAGGCCGGCAAATTCCGCATTTTTAATCTTATCATCGGCGACGGCTGCCAGAAGGGCCGGGGCAGCCATGTCGGATTCTCCGTAAACCGATATCTGCCCGGGGTCTACGTCGTGGCGGCTTCGCAGATATTCAACACCCCTGAGTACATCGAACGCACGCTGGCAGACAAGATTGTCCCCGAACATCCAGGCGTTGTAAGCCAGCGTGAAAACCGGGCCGTATATCGCGTTGAGTTCGGCTGGAGAGCCTTCAGGAGCTAACGCACCGCTTGCACGAAGGTCGAGAAACAGTATGCCTTTGCCACCAACCCACAGTCTTTTCAACCGGGTCATGGTAAAGATGTCTGCCAGGCTGGCGGTAGCGTCCGGGGCGACAACAATAGTAACGGGTATCTTGCCAGTACACTTTGCCGGTTTGATATAAACTGCTGCCAAAGTCATGTCCGGTTCACTGTTAAAGAATAATTTTTCCATACGGAAGTTACGAACGTCGACTTCGGAGGATATAACTTTAGTATCCAATTCACACTTCTGACGTTTTTCAACCCCGTCCCAAACGAGTGACTTGACGCGTTTGATAATTTGATCTGCATCTGCCTTTTCTGCCGGAATCTCCGCAACAATTCGCTCCATTAAGCTCGGAACCTTGGGATAATCCATCAATACCTGGCCGGTTTGAGTACACTGAAGCTCCTGGCGGGTTATAAGCTCATCTTTTTCGGGTTCGGCTACGGTTTCGAGTTTTTTGCCCGCAAGAACTTCGGAGAAGAATTTTACTCCAGTCATCTGGCTTGCCGGCGTCAGAGAGTGGTTGGATTCATCCACGCAGAGCCGACAATTATCCTCCGCGTCAAACAGGCCGTAAATGTTCCGAGTCTCTTCGTATGCCTGCCGCAAACCCTCAACCGGAAAGAAATCGTAGCTGACACCCAGCAGCAAAAGAGGCTTGGGAGCAAACGCTATAAGGAAATCGTCATAGTTGAACCTTGCGGATATATGGCCGAAATAATTCTGCTCGGCATCGTGGGCGTGAAAATTCTTCATATAACACAGCCGCTCGGTGATATAGCACGAAGGAGCAGCGGCTGCGATGCGATCGTCCAGCAGAATCAATTGGCTTGTCTGCGTTCCACCGCCGGATGAGCCACTGCACCCGATTTTTGTTGAATCCACCTCCTTACGAGTCTGCAGATAATCTATCGCGCGCATTAAATCCCATATAAAGTATCGGGTAATGTTCTGCCCCAGCAATGTGCAGGCCAGCCCAATATAGGAATGCTCGCGCGTGCCCCAGGTAACAATCTGCGATCCCGTTGCCCGGTCGATCATCTGCAGCCGTTCGCCCTGGCCAACCGGATCGACCACAAAGGCAATCAATCCGTTTTTTGCCAGCATAGCCGCATAAGAATGATAATTGGGATATGCCTTGGCCTCACACGCGTGTCCGCACGCTACCAGTACAGCCGGCGTCTTGCCATTAATAGTGTCCGGCAGATACAGGTTCGCCGTCACGTAAGCCCCGGGCAACGACTCGAATATGATCTTTTCCACCTTATAGCCGGGCCTGACAACAGTACCCGTAATTTGCGGATTCAGATCACATCGATCCTCAGGCAAGCCGCCGATTGCACCAAGGAAATATTCCCGCTGCTTTTGCGCATATTTCCTTACTTCCTCAGGATCAGCCAGCGAAGCTTTGAAGGCCTGCCCTTCTCCAAGATATTTGTCCGCCTCGCGAAGCTGCTTGGCCAGGAACTGATGCTCGATGTCCTGAACATAGCCGTCTACTTTTGGTTTAAATATTCCCATGATTAATTTACTTCCTTTGTCGGGCGGGATTGCCCGGATATTGTGAGTTTGTCTACTTGTGAGTATGCAACTGCTCGTGGCCGGTGTACATCTCGTCCATGGTTACGATTCTGTTTTCCAGTCTGGCCTTCTCGGCCGCGAAAACCATCAGGTGCGATTCGAGAGTTTCATCCGGTCCGGTTGAAAGAAGACTTTCATCATCAGTCCGAATCGCGGTGATAAAAGCGTTCATGAGTCGCTGGTCGCCGCCGCCGTGACCGCCCGTAATATCCGTAGCAAGCTTATTTACATCATAGCTGACCCAATCTTCATCTCTTTCGCCATGGAATTTAAGCATGCGAATAACTTGATCATCACCTTCCAGATATCCCTTTGAACCCATAATGCGAATCTTGCGCCCGTGAGGAGTAAAAGCGCTCATGGTAAAATCAACGGTGATATTATCTTCAAATTCCATATTTACGGTCTGCGTATCCACGACGTCGTTATCGCTTTGGTATACACACCGGCCGTAAGGTCCTTCCCGCAGGGCTTTTTCCAGGGCATCTTCGGTCATCTCGTCGATCACCATCGCCAGAGGCCAGCCGTGCTCTGCCTTTCGCAAATTGCCAAAATACAACGTCTTTGCCGAATAGGGGCATTTGCCGTCTGCAAGGGGGCAATCCATGCATCTTGGACCTGCCTCGGCCGGCTTGCATTCCTTCCGAAAATGTTTCAGATGCCCGAAAGACTGAACCGCCAGGCACGGCTTGGAGACCATCCATTTCAGGATGTCCACGTCGTGGCAGCTCTTTGCCAGCAATATAAACGATGACCTCGCCTCATTGCCGAAGTTTCCCCTTACGAAGGAATGAGCGAAATGCCACCAGGCTATGCCCTCCATGTGCTGGATGGAGCAGATTTCGCCCAGTTCGCCGGAGTCGATAATGGATTTGATTTTCGTGTAAAACGGAGCATAACGAAGGACATGGCAGACGGCGAAGAACACGCCGTTTTTCTTTGCCGCCTCGACTATCTGTATACATTCATCCGCGGTTGACGCCATCGGCTTTTCCAGCAGGATGTGGTACTTCTTTTCCGCCGCCTGAATCGCCGGAGCGGTGTGCATCCGGTCGGTCGTGGCAATAATAATAGCATCGGCCAACTTAGGCCTGGCCAGCAGTTCCTTCCAATCAGTGAAAACATTTTCCGCGGGAATATTAAACCTTCGCACAGCCTCTTTTCGCTGGAACTCACGCGGTTCGGCAACAGCAACAACCTCCGCTTCGTCCAGATGTTCCTGGATATATTTGCCGTAACTGTCTAATCCTCTACTGCCCGCACCAATGATAGCAAAACTTACCTTTTTGTCAGCCACTTGAAGTTGCTCCTTTTATCAGGTTTTAAAAAAATCGATTTTTTTAAGACTTTGGCTTACGGATATCATAATACAAATGATGTTATTTATCGCGATTTTATTGATTTTATAATTGTCCGCTCCCCAATTTTTCACTAACAGGAACAAGAGTCCAGTCAGGGGTGATTCATCCCGGATGGCCCGGGGACAAACACGTCTCTACACGTGGCCTCCAAGCCGGTCGGGCGTTTGTCGAGCTGTTTGCCGATGACAACTGCCTGGGGTGTGCATTGGATGACAAAGGCGACTTTGCCGAAGCAATCGCGACTTGCGAGAAAGCCATCGAACTGGATCCGAAACTCATAGAAGGCCTCAAGCAGGCCTCGGGCCGAGAGGAATAACCGCGGTTGGGTAGCACAGCCTGCTCAACTCCATGAGAATTTGGTGATTGCATTACCACCGTCGGGTGATAGAATCAGCTATCTTTTCACCGTAAACCCGATCGACTTATGATCATGGCAAAGGAGAACTGACACATGTATCAAGAACCTGAAACTGGCGTGTGCGGGGCCGATTCTACGCCCAATTTCCTTCTACCATGCTTCCTGGGCTTATTGACCTTGGTTGTCAGCATTGGCGGGTGTTCGAAGTACGACATAGGCACAAAATACACCACACCGCAGCGCGTCGACAAGGGCATCGTCGTGATCCTGCCCGGGATCGAGGGCGAAAGCGGGGCCAACCGCGACATCCGCAAGGGCCTCAGCGATGCAGAAATTCCATACGCCCTGCTGATTTACCGATGGGGGGCGCTTGTGCCCGGCCCGGCTGGGATGCTGATCAACCAGACCAACGTCTCGCGCAATCGTAAGGTGGGACAAGAGCTTGCCGAGCAGATCGCCCAATACCAAAGGAACCACCCGAATCGGCCGGTCTTTCTGGTCGGCCACAGCGCCGGCGGAGGCATTGCCGTGTTTACGCTGGAGGCACTGGGCAAGATCAATGGCGCGAAGCCCATCGAGGGAGCGTTCCTGTTGTCGGCCAGCATATCGGCGAGCTACCCGCTGGATGGCGCGTTGCGAATGGTCCGACGCGGAATCGTCAACACATACAATCCCACCGATAAGCTGCTCAAGGACGGCACTGGGATGTTCGGCAACGTTGACGGCGGACGTGGCGACTCAGCCGGGCGAACCGGCTTCAAACGGTCTTACGCCAGGGTCTACGAACGCAAGATTACCAGTGAACAAGTGAGACGAGAGTTCGGTCAGGCCAGCACGGCCCACTTCGCCGCGACCAAAGCGAAACTCATCGAGAAATACGCGCCTGCAATGGTTGCTTAGCGAAACCTGGCCGCCGGCCCGGCCGGGTGTGAGGCCATGAATTGCGGCGGACCTGTAGCCGCTCCAACAAAATGAAAAAATCGGGGATTCCATTGCCATGCGGCATCGAGGAAGGAACCAGTGTTGCAAATTCTTATAAAGAACGCAACTGTAGTACTGCCGGAAACGGAGACATTGACGCCGAATTGCGCCGTCGCCGTTGAAGGCGGGGAAATCGTCAATGTATGCAAAGCCGACGAATTGCAGGACGCCGCCGCCGAACAAGTCGTCGATGCCAACGGAAAATATCTGGCCCCTGGCTTTATCGACCTTCACATCCACGGCAGCGACAAATTCCTGGTAGACAATGGCCCAACTGACCTGGCGAGGCTTTGCAAGCTCCTGCCGCGATATGGCGTAACCGGCTTTCTGCCGACTGTTTGTCCCCTGCCGGCAGATAAGGATGCGAAGCTGCTGGCCTCCCTGGCGGAAGTGCAGTCGGGGGGAGCGGAGATTCTCGGTTTTCATTTGGAAGGACCGTTTCTGGCATTGACGGGCGCTTTACCGCCCGAAGCAATCGGCCAGGCCGACCCTGCGAGGGTGAGGTCGCTTATCGCCGCTGCCAAGCCGTATCGTACAATATTCAGCGTCGCGCCCGATTTCGAGGCGATACTCGATCTGATACCCATCATGGCTAAGGGCGGATCGCCGGTATTCATGACGCACACCGCCGCAAGCGTGAAGCAGACGCAAGCCGCCATCGAGGCCGGCATCCGTCACGCAACGCACTTTTACGATGTTTTCCCCGTGCCGCCGGAGCATGAGGCCGGCGTTAGACCCTGCGGGGCCATCGAGACAATCCTGGCCGATCCGAGGGTAAGCGTGGACTTCATACTCGACGGCGAACATGTGGACCCGATCGCAGTGAAAATGGCCCTTCAATGCAAGGGGCCGAGCGGCGTCTGCCTCATTACGGATGCGAATATCGGTGCGGGCCTGCCACCGGGGCGATACGCATTCGGCGAGGCGGAAATCGAATTCAAATATGAAGGCGGCCCGGCCCGGCTGACGGAGAAATCCGACCAACCCGGTGGCCTTGCCGGCAGCGGGCTGACGATGGATCGGGCTGTTCGTAACGCCGTAAAGATGCTCGACGTTGACCTGCCGCAGGCGATACGCATGGCTGCGGCAAACCCCGCCCGTGTACTAGGCCTGGAAAATCGCAAGGGACAAATTAAAACCGGTTTTGACGCCGATATGATTCTGCTGGATGAGTCGCTGGAAGTTACGCAAACATGGATCGGTGGAAAATGTATGTTTGGCGGCGAAAACGCCGCCCGAAAAAAAAGGAAAATCAAATGAATAAATTTGAATACAGCCCGTCAAAGTGGGTGCCATTCAGAGATGAAGATGTTCTGGAAAGAATCAGGAACGTTAAGAAAAAGGATATTACGAAACACGCGAATCCGGATTTCAGGATACAGGTATTCAAGGATTCGGAAATCGAATGGCTGTTTATTACGGACGTTTTCTTCCGCATAAAAAATGCGATGGAAGCGGGTGAAAAGCTGGTGATGATTCTGCCGCAACCCTGGCCGATGTACCGGCGCATAGCGGAACTTATCAACCGGTGCAAAGTCAATTGCCGGAACCTCTACACGTTCAACATGGACGAGTACGCCAACGAAGACGGCCGGGTCGCCCCGGAAACCTGGCCGTGGGGGTTCACCCATTCATTGAAAAAGTATTTCTATAACGAAATCGACCCGGACCTCCGCCCGCCGGAGAATCAAATGGTCGGGCTTACAAATGAGAATCTCAACGACTACGGGAAGATGATCGCCGATCTTGGCGGAGCGGATATCTGCTACAGCGGCCCCGGCTGGACCGGACATCTTGCGTTTATTGAACCGGACGCGCCGGAATTTGCCGGCAGCCTGGAGGAATGGAAGCAAATGGGCCCGAGGATAGTAACACTCAGCCCGTTTACTCTCGCCCAGAATTCCCTGCACGGCAGTTTCGGATCCAGTGGCGACATCGCCGCTGTTCCACCAAGGGCAGCGACAATCGGGCCGGCTGAGGTCATCGGTGCGAAGTTCAGAATCGCCATGCACGCCATCGGGGTTCACGGTACAAGCACATCGTGGCAGAGGTTAATGTCAAGGCTCGTTCTTCACGGCCCGGTAACGCCGCTTCTGCCGGAGTCCATCCTCCAAACCCTCCGAACAGACGTCTGGCTGTCGAAAACCATAGCCCAGAACATAGAACCCGATTGGGAAAAAGGATATTAGACTCTGTCTGAAAAGTCTCTTCGGGCTACAAATTCCTCTTTTTGTTTCTGGACTGCATCAGCAAAATAACAGAATATTCATTAATATGCCATTATTTTGCTTCCTTGCCAGAACCCAAAATAGAAATTTTCGCTTCCAAAGATACTTTTCAGACAGAGCCAGTGCATGTCACCTTATCAGACCAAATCGGCCTGCAACTTCTCAGCCCCTGAGCCGACAGGGCTATTAGGACCCAGGAAGCAAAAAATTAAAAATATTTGCATTGTGACTCCTGAAAGATACAACCAGAATATTATGAAGAGGGTAATGCTTATTTCAGCGGGTTTTCTTTTGGTAATGGTTGGTCTTGTGTCGGCTGATAGTGAAGGCACTGTTCAGACGATTGCATTCTGGCTCCTGCCTCTGCGGTAGCTGACCCAAAATTTGTTTCCCCGTTTGTAAAAACACGCCATTGCAGTGCTCCTTTTCGACTCATCTAAGAGTCTACTGGAGACTGCCCCAACAACACTTACGACGCGATGACGACTCAACAATGTGACCAAATGATTACAATTTGATGACAATTTGGCCGTTATCAAGCGTTTTCGCGGCTGGGCGCAAAAGTCAGGGATAGGCGTTACCGCCTATCCCTATGTGACTTACAAAAACTAGCGGGGACAGGATTCGAACCTGCGACCTCCGGGTTATGAGCCCGACGAGCTACCAGACTGCTCTACCCCGCGATCAATTGTTAAATAACGAACATCGAATTGTCTATGCTACAACCTCGCCCAGGCGGTGTCAACCTTGCTTTCCGAGAAAATACCAGCAACCTGCCAAAACTGTTGCTTCGTGGGCTTTGTTGAAGTAGTGTGGCGACGGCTGTTGAACCTTGGAACTACACAGGAGATTACAATGTTAGCCGAACTGATTGCAAAAAATCGCAGTTATCGACGTTTTGTGCACGAAGAGAAAATCGACCGGCAAGACCTCGTAGCCCTGGTCGATCTGGCTAGGCTTTCGGCCTCGGCGGCGAACTTTCAGCCGCTGAAATACATCGTCTCGTCCGGGCCGGAAACAAACGACCTGATACTGCCCTGCCTCGTCTGGGCGGGATATCTCAAGGACTGGGACGGCCCGACAGCCGAAGACCGCCCCGCCGGATATATCGTTATCCTCGGCGACAGTAAAATCGCGAAATCCTTCAGCTACGACGCCGGCATCGCAGCCCAGAGCATATTGCTGGGGGCTGTCGAAAAATCTCTCGGCGGCTGCATCTTCGGCAGCATAGATCGCGACCGGCTTCGCGGGGCGTTCGACATCCCGGAACACCTGGAGATATTACTTGTCATAGCCCTGGGCAAACCGCGGGAAAAAGTCGTCATCGAACCACTCGGCCCCGACGGCGACATCAAATACTGGCGAGACGAACAGGCTGTGCACCACGTCCCAAAACGACCAATCGAAGAAATCATCATCGGATAAAGGTTCGACTTGCTTTTATCGTTTCGCACCCAGCGTCAGGAGTTTCAGTGCAAGATTCGGGTCGAGAGCGCGTCTGGCGTCTATGCCTTCGATTTCCAGGATGATGACTTCCAGCACGCAAAAGACACTCGCCCCGCCGCGGGGACAGCCGACGATGGTTTCCCCGCCCCGACCTATGCCGGCATGGAGGTGCAGCTTCGGGCCTGTCTCGTCGCAAAAAAGCGTTCCCACGCCGAGAAGCTCCCGCGCGTCGTCGAATTCGGTAAATTGCGGCTCGATGGGGCCGGTCGGGTTCTTCGGGCCTACCACCACCCTGCCGCTCCGTATGCCGCCGACCAGCAGCACCGCGGCGTCGCGGATATTCTCTCTGTCGGCAAGGCCTTCGATTTCGGCGTAGATGTCCTCCCCCTCAAAACACCGCCCCACCACGACACGCCCGATTTTTCCCGTCTGATATTCCATTGTAAACCCACGTAACCACAAAGAATTGGAAGCACGGTAAGTGCTTGCGTCCACGCGTTTTAAAAACGCAATCCCGTGCCCGAATTAAAGTGCCATTTTAATGTAGCTTGTACCGATATGGATGTCCATCATCTGTTTCAGCAAAATAGCCTTTCGCGATATTGAACAGAATTCATTACCTGCCGCCGCCAGCCATGAACGTTCGCATGGCTGCTTCTGCCCGTGCATGGAGGATGGGAACAGGTTCAGCCATCGAGCGGGCTGGCGATACTCCGTCGGCCACGAGCGGTAGCACTTCGCGGAAGAGTTCTGTCGGGGCGTCGTCGGTGGCAATGCCGGGAATGCAGATAGTCGAGACGCCCGCCGCACCAGCCAGGCTGGCTACCCGCACGGGCACTTTGCCGTAGCGACTTTGCCCGTCCATTTTGCCCTCGCCGGTAATGCACAGGTCCGCCCCGGCTAATCGCTTGGGCAGGTCTATCGCCTCGGCGATCATTTTTCCGCCGTTTTCCAGCGTCGCGCCGGCGAAGGCGACAAGCCCGCCGCCCAGGCCGCCGGCTGCCCCGGCACCGGGCAGTTCAAGTTCGATTTCCAATTGCTCCCGCACCAGTTTCGCCAGGTGCACCAAGCCGGCTTCGAGCTTCTCGACCATTTCGGGCGTAGCCCCCTTCTGCGGGCCGAATATCGCCGCTGCCCCTTCCGGGCCTGTCAGCGGATTCGTAACATCGCAGGCGACGCGAATGCGGACTGCTGCGATACGCGGGTCTACGCCTCGCGTGTCGATGCGGGCGATATCGGCCAATCTCCCGCCGGGCAGCCCACACATGCACAGTTCTCCATTAGCTGCGTAAAAATCCACGCCCAACGCCTGAGCCATCCCGCAGCCGCCGTCAACCGTCGCTGAACCACCCACGCCGAGGATTATCTCCTCCGCGCCGGCGTCGATAGCGGCAAGAAGCAATTGGCCCGTGCCGTAAGTGTTTGTGTGTAAAGGGTTTCGCCAACCCGGCGGCACGAGTCCCAGCCCGCTGGCTGCGGCCATCTCCACCACCGCCACGCCGGAGCTGCTGCCCTGTCCGTCGGTGGCAGCCTCGGCGGCGGTCAAGCCCACCTCACCGGGCAGCATGGCTGTCTCGTCGTGACCCAACAGCCCGAACCTCGCGCGAACCTCCCCGCCGAGCGGGTCGAACACGTCGGCGGTAACATATCGCCCACCGGTGGCGGCGACCATCGCCTCGACCGTGCCCTCCCCGCCGTCGGCCATCGGGCAAAGGTCTATCTGCGCGTCCGGGCAAACGCCCAGCACGCCCTCGGCTATCGCCTTGGCAACCTCAGCCGCCGGCAGCGACTCCTTGAACGAATCGGGGGCGATCACTACTTTCATTTCAGTTTCCTCATGGTTTAGCAATTCTTATCCGCAATTTTGCTATATTTCCAGCACTTCCAGCTTTTTGGCTATGTAGGTGCTGCCGACGTTGACAACGTTTATTTTCCCGGCCTGCATACTATTCGACCAGTGCGAATGCCCGCAATATACATCCGTAACCTTTTCGCAATCGGCCAACACTTCGCCCAGCCGCTCGGCACCAAGATACGCCGCCGCAAAGGCAAAACGGTCCGGCCGATCCGGCGGCACAAGCTCGGCGAACGGCAAATGGTGCACAAAGGCGACGATCCGCTCCACCTGCCCAGCCAGCGTGTGCAACTGCCCGGCCAGCCTGGCTGATACATCCCGGAGAAATTCCTCGTCGGTCATGCCCAGATTCACCCGCCAGCCGTCCATCCACCGCGTACCGATAGACAATTGCCGCTCGGTAATCTCATGGGCATGAGCAGCCAGCAATTCCGCATGGCTGCCGTAATATTTCGCCGCCCCGGGAGAAATTTTTTCGCGGTAGAACGGCAGCGGAATGCCCAGCGAATCGTCCCGCAGCGAATAATCGTACCAGCCAATCGAGCCGACAAACCCCACGCCGCCCAGCACAACCGGCTGGAAATCCAGCACGGTGAACCCCTCAGCCGCCCCAGCCTGGGGAATCAGCTTCTCGTAGCGCTCAATGGACGATTGGCCTTCTTCGCACCAGAGGCAGTGGTTGCCCGGCACGAGCAGCTTTCGGCCCGGGAAATCCGCAAAAAGCCGCAGACACTGGCGAAATACGTCCATATCCGCCCCGGCGGTGTCTCCCACCAGCACCAGCACGTCCCCGCCCTCGGCGCAAACCCGCCGGGCCAGTTGCTCGACAGGTTCGCGTGAACGCTTGATATCGTAATGCAGGTCGGCTGTTACGAGAATTTTCATAGCCGCCATTATAAACACCAGCCCCGGCAACGCAAAGAACCGAAATGAACCACCGGGCCAAACCGGCCGTAACAAAAAAGGAGACATAAAAACTCTGCAGAACGTTTGACCAAACGGCATATTGCCATTAGAATCATCCAATGAGGTTTTGATTTATCCCCGCGTTGTGTTCCGGTATAGAATGCGGGGTGCGTAGTCTGAACCCGCAATAAACACTTTTGCCATCTCAAAGGCATTATGGCAGATAAAATCCGTGAAAAATTTGGTGCCGAGGAATTAGCGACTTGTCTGAGTCACTATGATCTTGGAATTATTTACTCTATCAAGGAGTTTGCCCGCGGCAGCCGTCGCGCACCAAAAACCGTGATAACATGTGAAAGGGGCAAATTTCTCTTCAAGCGACGCCAGAAGGGCGCTAATAATATCGAGAAAATCGCCTTTACCCACCAGATACAGCTTGTCCTTGCCGCGAAAAATTTCCCGCTGCCACACCTGCTGGGCACGCGTGACGAGAACAATTCCATGCTGGTAATGGGCGACCGTATCTACGAGATGCAGGAGTACATTTCCGGCAGCGGTTTTGACGGCACTTGCGAATCCACCCAGGAAGGCGGGCACGCCCTGGGGCTGTACCACAAACTGCTGCAGGATTTTGAAGGCGCATGGGAACCGCCCACCGCCAGTTATCACAACGCCAAGGCCATCCATCAATCGATACTCAAAACCCTCAACGTCCTGAAACCACAGGACCTTGCCGGGCATAATATCGTGGATTCAATCAAGTTCCTCGGCGCCGCTTACCAGAAATCGGCGGAATCCGTCAACAAGCTGGGCCTACGGGAATGGCCGCCGCAGATCGTCCACGGCGACTGGCATCCGGGGAATATGCTTTTCCGCGACAAGATGGTCGTAGCGGTAATCGACTACGATACCGCCCGCCTGCAACAGCGAGTAATCGACCTTGCCAACGGGGCGCTGCAGTTTTCAATTCTCGGAGGCGGGGATAGTCCACTGGAGTGGCCCACGCACTTGGAAATGTCGCGGTTTAAGCGATTTCTCCACGGCTACGATTCGGTCAACGTCGTTACGACCGACGAGCTGCGGGCGATTCCGTTCCTCATGTGCGAAGCCATGATCGCCGAAGCAATCCTGCCTATAGCATCAACCGGCGGATTCGGGCGATTCGACGGCAGCCAGTTCCTCACAATGATCCGCAAGAAGGTAGAGTGGATTTATACGCATCTCAAGGAAATCAGCGGCGCCCTCAGCCAAAAGAATGACACTGATAAAAAACAGGCTGCCGCACCAAGCCCGCCGGAAGAAGAATCGCTTGAATCCGACGCACTCAGCGGATTGGCCGATGTCGTGTCTCATAGCGGCAACCACTCCAATTCGCGCCCAGGCGGCAGCGGCCTGCGCCACGCCCACACCCGCAGCCGCCCTCGCAGGCAATAATATCCCTTTTCCCGGGGATTTCAGGCGAAACCGCACATTTCCGCTTGCAACCGCCGGGCCGGTGAGTAAAGTAGCCTTTTCCACTTATTTCTGACAAAGATCAAGGAGATTAACATGAAAATTCGTCCATTCCGAGGCTGGCGGTTCCCCGAAGGTGATATCAGCGCAAAAATCGCGCCGCCGTACGATATTCTCGACCAGAACGATAAAGACAACCTGCTGGCCCGCAGCGAGCATAATATCGTCGCGATCGATCTGCCGCACGTGCCCCCCAAAGACCTCGGCCCGGAAGAAAAATACCTCGCCTCAGCCGCCCTGCTCCAGCAATGGCAGCAATCCGGTGCTCTCGTGCAGGACGACAAGCCCGCACTCTACGCCTACGAGCAGAGCTACACCTGGGCCGGTCAAACCTACACCCGCCGCGCGATGCTTGCCGGCGTACGGGCGACGCCGCTTGGCGAAGACGTGATTCCCCACGAACACACCTTCGCCGGGCCTAAGGAAGACCGGCTGAAGCTCACAACCGTTACCAATACGCAAATGTCGCCGATTTTCGGGTTCTACAACGACCCCGCCGGCGCGTACGACAAGCTCCGTACTGCCGCCAACAGCGAGCCGGACCTCAGCGGCGAAATGGACGGCGTAACCGAGAAACTGTGGATCGTAACGAACGAAAAGGTTATCGCGGAAATCGCCGCCGACCTCGCATCCGTGCCGGTTTATATCGCCGACGGACACCACCGATACACCACGGCGATGAACTACGCGAAGTCTCTGCGGGATGCCGGTGAAATCGACCAGCAGCACGAAACGAATTTCGTCATGTTCGCACTGGTAGCCGGTGACGATAAGGGCCTGCTCGTGCTGCCCACGCATCGCGTCGTCCGCGGCCTGGTCGAAGACTTCTCGCTGGAGAAGCTACGCCAGGCAATGCCCAGCTTCGATTGGCAGAAAGTCGAAACCCCCGACGTAGACCTCGCCGACGCCGACGCGTTCCTCAGGCCACTGGGCGAAGGCACGATGGCGATAGTAACTGCCGGCGAAATGTGGACTGCCCGGCTGACCGACCCGCAGGCGATGGTCGAGGCTGCACCCGACCAGTGCGACGCGTGGCGGGCGCTGGACGTAGCCGTTCTGCACGAATTGATTCTCGATAAGGCACTGGCGGCATTCAAGACGGACGACTTCGGTATCGAGTACACCCCCGACGGCAACATCGCCCGCGACATGGTCAAGTCCGGCGACGCCCAGGTAGCATTCTGCCTCCAGGGCACACCGCTGCAGGCAGTCATAGACGTCGCCGACGCAGCAGCCTCCATGCCCCACAAGAGCACATATTTCTACCCCAAACTAGCCACAGGAATGGTATTGAAACCGTTGAAATAGACGCGTCTGGGTGCTTGCCCCCAGGGGCAAGCACCCAGAATGCCTAATGCCCAATGTCTAATGTCTGAAAACACGCGGCGCGTTAGGTGCCATGCTTCTGCTTGCAGAAACATGCGGCCCAATGAGTTTTTGGGTGGCATGGCTTGCTTGCAAGCCATGTGTTTTTCTACCTCCCATGATATCGGGTGGCATGGTCAGCGGCGAAGCCGATGGCCATGAAAGATAGATACACGATGGCAAATGGATGTCGGGTGGCATGGCGACACCGCAGGGGGCGCCATGAGGAATCGCGTGGAAAGAAATTTGTCATTCCACGCATTGGGAAAAACCGCGTGGGTGCAAGCACCCACCCTACGCGCGGCGGCCTTGACAGGCCACTACGGCACAGCCACCACAATTACGGCAGGTTGATTCGTTGCTTAGTCGCGAGTTTGGAGTTGGGGCGGTATAGCAGCACGGTTCGGCCTGTTATGCCGACGCATTGCGAGCCGGTGGCCTTGGCGAGATCGGCAGCGGCTACTTTACGCTGAGCGCCCCGCTCGTCTTTCAGGCGAATCTTGATAAGCTCTCGCCCGGCGAGCAATTCGCTGATGGTTTGGGCGACGGCGTCGGTCAGGCCGGCTTTGCCGAGTGTAACCGAATCGGGCAAACGCTGGCCGAGGCTTCGCAGGTGGCGTCTTTGCTTACCGATAAGGCTGGACGCGGGACGTTCCGATTTATCTTCCATATTTTCCATTCAAAGTTTCCTATACATGCTTCTGCAAGCAGAAGCATGGCACCCAATGTTTTTTCTCGGACAGAATACTACTCGGATGGAGTACTACAGTGTTATGATTTTTTTCAGTGTCCAGTCGGGGTGCTCTGTTGGGAAGGGTCTGTCTGTGGGGAATTCCGCGATGCATCCGCCGGGGCCGTCACTGTTAATCGCCATCGCCCGGTTCGGCAGCATCATGCAGCCGTCCGCGATATGCCGATGGCCGAGGATGAAAAATTCCACGTCCAGCCTGGCGGCTAGTTCGTCGAGTTGCTCCGGCGTCTGGTCGCGGCCCCACGTCCACTCGTACGCCCCGCCGCCGCGATTGAAATCGCCGTCCTGGTATGGACGCGTGAGTATATCTACGCCGGCAATTTCCGCCCGGACCGGCGAGGGCAGCGAATGGCTGACCTGGACGGCGTTGTCGAACCGGATCGCTATCGGCAGCGACCGGCAGAAATCCATCGCCGCCTGGAGTACCTCCGGCCCATCGTCGCCGAAGCAGTAGTTCACGCCATTCACAAAACTCTTGCAGACGCCGCGGCCTTCCTTGGTTATTTCGTTTCCGGTAATCTGGGCCAGGTCGTGGTTGCCCATCAGGAAGTAAACGTTATCCGGGTGGTCGATTTTCAGCCTCGCCGCACGCAGCATAATCTCGATGCTGCGATCACAGCCGCTGCGAGGATCGACCGGCCCGTGGATAATCTCCTGGAGAACCAGGATCGGGGCGTCATCGCAGCCGAGCGAGGCATGGGAGATTATCTTCGCGAGGTTCTGGCGGTTTCCGTGGATGTCGCCGGAGACGATAACCCGCCGGCTGCCGGTAATACGCAGGAGATTTCCCTGCCGGTTCGGGTCGTCAAGTATGCAGGCTGCCGCTTCTCGAAATTTCTCCGCTGCCGCTACCGCCACTTGCACGAACTCCCTTCTATTGCCCGGAAACAGTCGTAAAATTTTTCCGCAAAATAACATCCAGCCTCATAACGACCTCCTTCATGCCGGCAGGCCGATGCGACGGCTCCAACTCGATACAATCCATCACGAGCTTGCTGAGCATGGGAGTTACTTCGGGATTAAGCTCCGAAGGCGGCTTGACCGCATTATGGCCGGGAAGCTGAAGCGACCCCTCATGGGGCAACACGACCGGCCCGGATTTGCCGGTAAGCGTCCAGTAGAAACTGGCTCCGAAATTGAAAACGTCGGTTCGTTCGTTGTGGGGCTGGCGGTTTACCTGCTCCGGGGCGATAAAATCGGGCGTCCCCTGGATTCGCTCCTTGACCGTGCCGATCGGACAGGCCTGCCCGAAATCGATAACCTTTACATCGCCCGCGGAGTCCACAATCACGTTGCTGGGTTTCATGTCGGAATGAACAAACCCCGCCTGGTTGATCTGGAACAACGCAATGCCGACCCTGCCCCAGATATGGCAGGCATCCCGCACATTCGCCGGAGGTGCCTGCTGGAGATTCCGCCCGGGGCAGTATTCCATGATAAGATGCAACTCCTTTACCGCCAAGAGCTTGCGTATCCTGCGAAGTTCAATTACTTTGCGAATGTTCGGATGGTCCAGTTGCGAAGCTATCTCAAATTCGTTGATGGTCTGGGTGAAAAAACGTTCATCGGATTTCTCGTTCTTCACAACCCGTTTAAGGGCATAGGTTTGTGAATCTTTCAGGCTGCGAACTTCCCAAATCGTACTATGGGCGCCGTTGCCAATAATACGAACTGCCTGGTAGCCAGGTATTTGAAACGTTCGGGTTTTTCCGTTCATTGTTGACATTATCATCTTGCTTCAATCCCCTGATATCCCACTTCCCAGTCTGAATTAAATTACCATTTGCAAAGACAAACGCAAATTGCACAATGTTATCTTACCCTAAAGCAATATCGTCAAAAACCGCATATCTCTTTTGCAACAAGTGATATATAATATTCTTTCTTTTCCCCATAATGCGGGATAGATATAATCCTTTCTCGATTGTTGCCGGTCAAGTATGAAATATAATTTCAATTATCATAATGAGTAAAAAAACAACAAAGCGTCTTCTCGTGCTTATAAAGTGCTGCCTGGCGGCTTGTCTGCTGGTGTGGGTTTTCTCCCAGGCCCACTGGGGCGATTACGTCCAGGCAAAGGAAGATCTCGGCGGGCAGAGCTGGTCGGTCGTCTCTGGGCCTGCCGAGGGAAAACTGCACGTCAGCCGGGGGATTTTATGGTGGAAAACCCCCAGCCAGGTTCGGCCTGTCGAAGAATTTGAACCTTTCGACGAAAAAGGCAATATCGTTCGTCGCGGACTGGCCGGCACGTTCGAAAACATTCAGCCGGTTTTTTTCGCAATAGCCGTGCTGGGCTTTCTCGTATCATTGCTTATTGTGGGATACAGGTTCTGGTTCCTGCTGAAAAGCCAGGGCATTCGTATTACCTTGTGGGAAGCAACTCGCCTGACATTTCTCGGGCAGTTTTTCAACATGGTCGTACCCGGTACGGTCGGCGGCGACGTGGTCAAGGCCTGGTACGTCAGCAAGCACACGACCCGCACGGCGGCGGTGCTGGTAACGATTTTCCTCGACCGTATGATCGGGCTTATCGAGCTGGTACTGATGGCTGCGGTGATGCTGACGGTGGTGCTCGTGGCCGGGCTCGAATCGTTCGAACGGCTGCAAATGTCGATCATAACGGTATGCATTGTGGGCGCGATATGTATCGCGGCGGGGGCATTTTTCCTCTCAGCCGGGCTGCGACGGGTATTCCGCTTGCAGAAAATCTACCAACGTCTGCCAATCGCCCACCACATCAAAGCCGCGGGCAAATCAGTACGGCTGTTCCGCCGGCGGCCCAAGGCGCTGTTCTGGGCGTGGTTCACCACCCTTATCAGCCATGTTTGCTACATCGGCTCGATCGCCCTGATCGGCCTGTCGATGGACATCCAAACACCGGTATACAGTTACTTCATCTACCTGCCGCTGATTTACATTATCGGTGCAGTGCCGATTACGCCCGGCGGCGTGGGGCTGATCGAGAATCTCTACCTTGAATTTTTCTGCGCAGGAATCGCAGCAGCAGCCAGTCCGATTATCGCCCTGGCCATGCTGGCGAGACTGATTCCCGTATTCTGGGGCCTGCCGGGGCTTGTGGTGGCCATTACAGGCCCGAAACTGCCCAAAGCCGACGCCATGCAGGCGGAACTGGACGCAAAGGAAAAAGCCGAGCGGACTTCACGTTAATAAGTCTGAAATATTTTCCAAAAAAAGCTCCCCTTACTGAAGTGCCCCCCCAAACAGGACGAAAAAGATTGCAGGGAACCCGCTGCGCCCAAGGTGCCCGGCGGAGGGACTGAACAAATACAGGGAACCTATAAAAATTGCTTTCGTCGCGAGAACGAGCAAAATTGCTGCAGGCAAGGCGGAGGGGCAAAATCGCCGCAGGCGTAGCCATAGCTACGTCGAGGACGATTTTGACCCGACAACGAAGCCAGCGGAAATTGCAGCCGTTCGTAGCAGAAATGAATTTTTAGGGGTTCTCTATAGGTGGTGCTACCATGCAGGAACTGGACATTCAACAGATCGGCAAAGCCATTGACGAAGCAACCGAGCGGTTTATTCCGCTGAGCATATCGATTGAATCGGGAGGCTGGCAGAATCTGCACAGCCGCTTCGTCGCCATCCGGGATGAGCATATTCTCGTCGAACTGCCGCAGGGCAACGGCCACGGGCCTCACGAATTTGTGCCCGCGGAGAAAATTTCCCTGAGTTTCAAGCTCAAACACTACAAATACCTGTGCGACGTTCGCCTTGCCGGCATTACGTCATTCCGTTTCGAAGATGGCCCGGAAATGCCTGTACTTTCGTTGTGTTTCCCCACGCATATGCACCGGCTGCAACGTCGCAATTTTACGCGTGTGGGCATACCGCCGGGGCGGATTGTCCGGGCGAGCGTCTGGCCGGGCGGTCGACAATGCGAACCAGCCGGCATCAACGACGATACCCTGGTCTTTTCCGGGACGGTTAAAGATATCAGTGCCGGCGGATTCCAGGTGATTGTTTCGCTGGAGCAGGTTCCGGAGTGGGAAATAGGCCATCTCGTCGGGGTGCGTATCGCCTTCGGAATGGGCGAAGAATCGCTCTTCGCTAATGCACAGTTCCGGCATTGCGACCCTTGCAGGGACGGCATGAAGTTTTCCCTGGGGTTCCAATTCATAGGTCTGGGCCACTCCGAAGAAGGCAGAGACACTCTCGCGCTGCTCGGCCAGAAAATACGGGAATTTTCCGGCCAGCGACAACACAACAAATACCATCGAATCACGCAATAAAAGCACTTTAAGGGAACCTCTATAAAGTTCTCATTTCCCGTTGACACTATCATCGCGGCAGGTTATGTTGACTGCGTTGTTGCTCGTTTCGCTTGCCGCGTCTTTTCGTGCTCTTTCGTTCTGTGTATTGCAAACCGGCTCGCTCGGATGATGAATTTTGCTCTTTTACACAGGATAAACGTACGAAATGCTCAATGGTATCGTTCCTGATCGCCGGAAGCTTTTCCGTCTTGGGCTGGGCGTCTGGTTGCCTTTACTTCTCCTCGGTACCGCGGCAAGGCCTGATGCCGTTACCTTCTCCGCCAATGCCGATGCCCATATCTACGGTGGTATTCCAGGTGGACAATTCGGCTCAGCGGCGGCTCTGGAGGTATGCAACATGGGCGACGGCGGAACGGATATCCAAAACGCCCGGAAGGCCTGGATACGGTTTGACATTTCCAGCCATCCGCAACCCACCAGCCACGCGACACTTACGTTCCACGTGCTGGAGGGCCTGAACAGCAGCCTGCCCGGGCAGTTGTGGCATTTCGCGGTTTACGGCCTGGACGACGACCAGAACAACGCATGGCTGGCAAATGGCCTGACCTGGGACAACGCCCCCGGCAACGACGACGAAAGCGGCTGTGGCGTAAAACACGCTACCTTGCTCGGAACGTTTGAAATTATCGGCAAGGGCGCCGACGGCCTGGCGGTTTCGATTACCGGCACGACCGGCGACGAGCTTGTCGATTTTCTCAATGCCGACACGGACGGGCTGGTTACGTTTATCGTAACACGCACAAATGAAGGCCACATGAGCGGCAACGACGTCTGCCACCGGTTCGCCTCCAAAGAAGATGGCGACGGCAGCGGGCCGGAACTGACCCTTACTCCAGAACCAGTAACGCTGATGCTGCTATCGGTCGGAACCGCCGCAACCCTCCTCAACCGCCGCAACCGAAAACGTCGCGCCTGACACGATAAAAAACAGATTGACGAATTGGGCCTTCGGCGTTAGTATCCTGCGTTCCAGGAAATCTGCGGTATTGTGCATTAGGCTGGCTTTAACAAACCAATGTAAAATATACGCCCCTATCGTCTAGAGGCCTAGGATATCAGGTTCTCATCCTGGAGACCGGGGTTCGAGTCCCCGTAGGGGTATCGGGTGCGGTTCGCAAAGAACCGCACCCAATTTCTTTTATCTCGCAAGTAGCTGCAAAATCAGGTACTTGCAAATCCCACCCGGTAGTTTGTTGCGAGTCACTACGAGACCGTTCGGCTGTATGCTGCGCCGGAATATGCGCCAGATTCTGCGTCGGTTTTTCCACCGCCCGCCGAAAGTGATCTTCGGTAACTTGAAGATAATGCTTCTTTGCAATTTCCGGGCTATTGCCCAGCCAAGCTGTTACGACATGAATGGGAAAATCTTCGACCAGTTCAGTTTCACAACTTGCCCGAAGATTCTGAAATGTTTTCGGCCAAGGCTTCAACCCCGCACGAACGATTATCCTGTGTGCCTGCGTTCCGAGATTGACGCCCGCATGCCGGAAACGTGTAATCAAATGCTTTTGCCCCGGCTCCGCCTGGTCGAAGGCTTCCTGTAAATACGGCAGCAATGCGGGGAACAGGGGAACCAACCGAACATCCTTGCCCTCGATATGCTCTGTTTTGGGAGAATGCACAAGAAACTTGTTTTCCGCCCAATTGATGTCATCCCACGTCAAAGGAAGCAATTCCGAAGGAATACGCAGCCCACCAAACCGGGCAAGAGCGAAAACCAACCGCCATTCCGTATCCGGGCAGGCTTCAATAACCCGGTAAATATCATCACAGGAAATGAAACGCTGGCGGGCAACATTCACCCTGTCAGCAGTAGGCACTTCATCAAAGGGATTCCCGGCGAACAGGCGTTTCTTGATCGCGGCGGAAAAGAATTGTTTCGCTCGCTTGCAACGACGCCGAACCGTTGCTTCCGCAAGTCCACGCTCCAACAGGTACCGCCGAAAATCTTCGGCATCCCCCGGCGTGATTTCCTCGAGCATTTTCTTGTCCCCGAAGAAGTCCAGAATATCGGCTTCCGCCCGTTCCATATTCCGAATCGTATTCGGCTTTACATCGCTCCGACCTTTGATATACCCCCGCACCCAACCGGCCAGCGTATGAAGTTTCTTTTTTTCGCGAGGCTCGATCAGCTCCACCCGTTCAATTCGCTCACGCATAACGTCGGCCAGACCATCGACCCATGCTGCGGTATCCCGATCAACGGCATACCCCATCATCTTTGCTGCCAGCAAGGTTTCAACACGACCCTTGAACACATCAGCACCCTTCTTGGGCATCTTGCCCAAGCGAATCGCCTGTCGCTTGCCGTCAGAAGCGACAAACAAAATTCGGCGGCGGCCATCCTTGGCTGTGCTGATACTCGCCATTCTAATACACCCTTGTTAGCGTACCTGTTGTGTTCTGGTGTTATAAACGTATTCCATCAAAGCATCGGAGGGAATACGGACATTGCGTCCCATCTTACAGGAAGCCAAGTCTCCCGACTTTACCAGCCCCCAAACCTTCCGTTCGGAGAACCCTAAAATCTTTGCCACTTCATGGTACGTGTACAATAGCTTTTCTCGAAAATCCATTATTCGTCATCCTTGTAACATACTTCTTGAAAATCCTGCTCTAGTTGATTTGCCAATATGTATTCTCAATAGACCACCAAGGACCTGTTTCAGCCTCTGTCTACCAACTTGCAAATTCTGCCAACGGTTACGTTTTCCTCTTGCTCATAAAGTTTTTCCATTTCGTCAATCAATAGATTCACACGCTTATCATTCAGGCTACGCATGGGCGAACGATTTTTTCCCGTCCACAAATAAGCCGATTTCAATGCACCACGTTCACCACCAACATATTCAAATACAAGAATGATGGGCTCTGGAAACTTGAACGATGCAATAATGCACGCTCTCTCGGCCTCTGAAACGTTGAATGGTGTGGCATTCGCGTTTGAAAAACCAACAACACGCATATTGCGACAATCTCTTTTTACAATTTTCTTGAGTACCTTCTGATTACAAAATGGAATCCAAGACATTATGCTCTCCTCTGTTTTATTTTCTTTGGTACATTTCCCATAAGTTCGTCCATATCGTCGATTGCATCAGGATCAACGTCTTTGCCAGTACACATTGACGCGATTTTCATAGCCCGACTGAGTGTTTCCGGCTTAACCAATTCTGTAACTAGTTTATCGATCAGCAGATTTTGGTTAACAGAAGTATTCACTTCCAGCCCGGACAACGCACGCGCAACACACTCTTCAATTACAGCAGAAACATTTCCGTCTCGACATTCTGCCAACTCTTTTAGACGATGATACAAACCCTTATTTAAATTGATCGTCAAACGCGCCTTTTTTCCATGTTCATATTTTGCCAAGTCTCATTCTCCATCAATATCAATGTCATGCAGCTTGTCATGCAGTAATTTATACGGCTCTTTCCCCAGAGTCAACCAGTTTTTCAAAGATTTTCCCATTGCCCTAGAATTTCGTCTTGTTTCATTACGTAATCCCATTCTACGGACTCAAGATAACCGCAGCCATCAAGCCATTTTTCGACTTTTTCAAGGTCAAGACATGGCCCGCGAATTTCAAAATTTGTCCAAGTATAGCCAAATTCTTCTACTTCCTTTTGCTCGATTTTTACAGGCGACCCTTCTTCTTTTGACAGTTTCTCAATATCCTTGAGCCGCCCCGGCAATTCCCCAAGGTAGCAGTACGAAACTTCACCTTCCGAATCTATCGCCTCTCTTAATATCGTTGTACTCAAACCGCATGACGCAACCCGTTTGTAAATTGGCCTGCGTTCCTTCTTGTCCTTTTCGGGTTCTTCCGGGTTGACTTTTTTCTTGGTCGTTTCCCGCATTTCCGTTGAAACCAGTAACCCGATACTTCGAGAACTTCCAATCAACCGGATACAATTACGCTGCAATGCCCACCGAGGCCATCCCCGCGATGGTTGTTTTGTAACGTATTTCGTGATGTAGCAAATGGTGTGGTGCCTGTCTTTCAATTCGACCCTTTGAATATCAAGCCCTCCGATTCCCCATTTATCACGCCACAGCCCCCATAGCTTCTTAAGCACCGCCTTGGGCAACCGACCACCGGGATACTTGCTGACATCAATAATCATATGCCAATGAGGCCAACCCTCGCCGGTCTTGGATTGAAACTCAAGAACCCACATCCATTGACTTATTCCAGCCGCACGCATCAGCCGCCAGATATATTTCTTTTGTGTTACAAGGTCGTATGAGTCCGAGGCGGACATGAACCCCTTGCCCGTCGTCGTTCCTCTACGGTCAATGCTCAATGTAAGAAACAGCGGTTTCTTGAAGGCCGAAGCCGACTCCAACAGACGTTGTCTCAATCTAATACCCATACTCAATCCACAATCAGGACAAAAACGACTTTTGCAACGGCACTTTCTCAAGACGTGCCTGGCATTTGTTACTTTATTTCCTTTTTTATTAAATCTAGCAACGCCGGCTGCGCCGGCGTCGCTGTTCGGGGCCGACCTGGCGGCGGGCCGGCCTTCGAACATCGACGCAGGAGAAGTCCCGTAAAAGACTTTCCCATCTTTTGATCTATTCCCTTGCTTAGTGAGTGACATTTTTTTCTGGCGCGACGTTAATGCTTTGTTTACAATGACTTGCG
>JAIORC010000264.1 GCA_021108335.1 Phycisphaerae bacterium | reverse complement strand
CACTCACAATATCCAGGCCACTGTATTTTGGGAAGTCATATATGTCATGGTCCAGGAGAACAATGGGGATTCCCGCATCTGAGAGGATTTTCGCAGTTCGCTGGTCAACCTCGTCGGATTTTCCCTCGCCAGTTTCTCTTGGGAATAAAAACACCCCTTCCACTTCCTGGGAGATTAGTCTCCGAACGGATTCCATCATATCTTCTTCTTTGGGGTTGTCGAAGTAATCCAAATACTCGCACAGCAAATTCAGCTTATTTTTTTGTGCCTGTTCCGCGAGATAACGCTCAAAGAATGGGAAAATACTGGTTTGGGCGGCTTCCATCCGCAGTCTGGGAGCAATTAATCCCAATGTTTTCTGGTGCATTTTTTCTTTAACGTATGTTCCCGATCCCCGCCGCCGTTCAATGACCCCACGATACTCCAGGTCCAACAAAGCCCGAAGAATAGTGGAACGCGAGCAGGCGTACTGTTTGATTAAGTCTTTTTCCGTGGGAAGCCTCTGGCCGGACTTGTACCGACCGGTGCCAATCGCTTCCTGTATTCTGCGACCAACCTGCCTGTATTTTATTTTCTCTGTGATTAGCGAAGCCATAATAAACCCATCCTGCTTTTTATTACAATTGTTGCCTGTAAACATGTCAAGATAAACTGCAACTGATTATCTCATATTCCATGGTACTCGATTATGTAGGGCTTGGCAAGTTAAAAAGATAGGTATCAATTATTTTTTATAATCGGGATGAATTATCTTGACATAACGGGCTTAAAGAGAGTACTATGTTGATATAAATGGTATGGTCTATTGGAAATGGAATAAGATGAAAGATGAGCAGGTTGTAAGAGAGGCATGAAGCCCCGTGCGTGGCGGGATATGGAAGACGGTCTTCCGGAACGGCTTCAATGGTCAGGAGCCTGATGTTTCAGGCAAGTAAAGAAGGAGACGCAAGATGAATAAGTTAACAACAATTTTGATGTCAGTCGCGATGGTTGCCTTGTTGGTTTCGTCGGCGCAGGCGGATACCGTTACCTTACAGAACGGGCTGGACGGTTATGCCGGAACCGAGGATACGGTATTGTTCAGTGTTGACGCGAGAAACTTCGGAGGGCACCCGGATTTAGAGGTAAAAGAGTACAACGGCAGTGGCCATGGTCTAATCCGGTTTGATCTCAGTAGCCTTAATATTGCCAATCTGGAGATCACTTCGGCAACACTTTCCATGTATAGCCGCAACGCAGGCGGTAGTGGTCCTTATACCACCAGCATTTATGAGATAGCAGCCGCAAACGCCGACTGGGGCGAAGGCAATAGCGTTGGTTATGAAATCGGCTCAGCTACCTGGGGGTATGAGAAATATAATACCGATGTCTGGGCTGGCTCTAACGGGTGTTCAACCTCTGGCACGGACTATGTGGCTACTGCAATGGCTACCGAAACCGGCGCATTAAACACGTGGTCTGACTTTGTGATTTCGGCTGCCGGTCTTGATGTACTTGAGGACTGGGCTGACGGTACCAAGACGAACGGCGGATTTGTTGTTCTTCAGGATACAGCTAACAGGCTTATATTCCATTCGAGCGAATACGGAACTGCGAGTTTCCGGCCTAAATTGACGATCACCTATACTCCCGAGCCGGCGACGATGACGTTGCTGCTGCTTGGTCTGCCGCTTGCCCTTCGCCGTAGAAGAAAGTAAAAAGTTTTTCCGTTTCTCTTTTTCATTTTGCTTGTGTGTCGGGGCATGGCAGCTTCATGCCCCGGCACGCTACTCCTGCTTTTTGCAAGCAGGTGGCGACAGGTAAGGTTTACGTACCGTAGCGTGAGGCGATATTATGGATAAACGTCAAGCACAAATCGATATCGGGCAATCACGCGGTTTTACGCTCATAGAACTGCTTGTCGTCATCGCCATTATCTCTCTGCTAGCCAGTATTCTTTTGCCGAGTTTGAACCGGGCCAAGGAACTGGCCAGGCGGGTTACCTGTGCCAGCAACCAGAAACAGCTCGGCTTTGCCTTCACGACGTATTACATCGAAAGCAAAATTCTTCCGAAGGGATCTCATTACGACGAGAGCGGGAAGTGCATATGGTGGTGGGCTCGCATTGGTCCCTACGTCGATAATCAAACTGCAATTACGCGATGCCCCAGCATAGACCCGCCTCCTTTCCCTTGTTATGGCTACAGCCAGGTCCTGGCATACACGGCATTTGTTGGACGAAAGTTGCGTAACGTTCCAAATACCGCGGAGACATGTTTGCTGGTGGACATTCCCAGAGCCGTAGATCGTTCCTTTCCCATCGGCGGTTTTCCCGACACCCGGTTCTTTCCAGATTTTCGTCACTGCGAGGGGGCAAACATAGTCTTTTGCGATGGGCATACCGAGTGGCAAAGTAACGGTAACGAGGGCTTCTACGCGCCAGATGGCCAGTCGAGCGTTTATCATATATCCTACTTCACCGATACGTTCTGGTGGCCGTAATCCGCCTGCACTATCTCAATTCCCCGCAAGAAAGGTGTATGAATTTTTCTGGCTGGTTCCGGGTTTTGTCGCTACTGTGTATCAGGCCACGGTTTTAGCTGTGGTATCCATGTTGAAACCCGCCGGAAAATCAGATCGCTCACGTAAGAATAACATAGCACGGGACCACTTCCAGATGGCTGATGGAGAATAGAAGGGGTCTGTTACTGACGAAGTTTTTTACACAGGAGAAAAACCGCATGACTGGATCAAAGCAGGTAATTGGGATTTGGATGGCGTTGTTGACAATGGCGGCTGTGGCGGTCGGCGATGGTTCTCCTGTAAAAAAGCAGGCCCGCCCGGCAGGTAGCGGGAACATGATAACCAATCCCGGCTTCGAGGCCGACAGTAACGGCGACGGTATTCCTGACGGATGGAGGAAATTGGCAGGGAAAAACAGTCCGCCGGTCTTGTTCACGCGGGACGGCAAGGTGAAACGTAGCGGGAAATATTCCGTCAGCATAAGGAAGGACAAGCCAGCCGGGGCCGGCTGGTGGCGGCAAACGGTATCGCTGAAACCGAACGCAAAGTATGAGTTGGTAGTATACGTCAAAGGCAGGAAGGTAGAAGGTGCCAGAGGCGCAAGGGTCCAGATATGGTTCAGAGATAAAAACGGCAAACAGGCCCGCCGCGAATATTGCAGCACTTCGTCGGCAGGTACTTTTGGCTGGAAACGTACGGTACACAGGTTTACCACGCCCGAAAATACTGCCTGCGGCGTTTTGGGTCTGGTGTTGGTGAACAATACTGGCAAGGTGTGGTTTGATGACTTGTATCTTAAGGAGCTGCCGCTTGTCAAAAACAAGCAAGTCATCGCCCCGCCCATGCCGATATTGCCTGTCGAGCACACCACTCTTACCACAACAAGGCCGACTTTCAGATGGAATAACAGGCACAACGCGGCTGGCTACATTCTGGAAATATCGCCCGACAAAAACTTCGCCAAAAATGTGCTGAAGATAGAAGGAATCAAGCCGTCAACAGAACATGTGCGGGACGCGAAGAATGGTTTCGCCGTTACGGCTACCGAGTACGTCCTCCCGGCTGGTAAGGCGCTCGGATACGGCAAATGGTATTGGCGGGTGAGCTATCTGACAAAAACAGGGCAGAAAAGCCTCCTCTCGGCGGTGAAGCCGTTTGGCGTAAGCCGGACGGACAAAGACAGGATAACCTGTCGCAAGAATCTGAAGCATCCCTATCTGTACTTCACGCGGGAAGACGTTCCGCTAATTAAGGAAAAAATCAAGAGGTCTCCGGCATGCAAAGGGGCCTGGCTCAATATACTGGCCATGGCCAACTCGCTGGTGGATCGCTCCACCGCCTTCAAGGACGACGAAGGGTTGGATTGCGGCGGCCGTCGCGGGCAACATGGGCATTATCTTGGGTTGGCCCGCGACATGAAAAGAGAATTGCAGTGCCTTGGCTTTGCGTACGTTATGACGGGCGACGACAAGTATGCCCGGAAGGCCAGAGCACGATTGCTGGCCTTGGCGAAGCTCAAAAAATGGGTAGGAGCAGGGTTCCTTCAACCGAAGCGATTCGGTCCGTTGTGGACTTCCGCCCTCGAGACCGGGGAAATCGCCGCCGCAGTGGCAGTCGGCTATGACTGTATCTACGATTTCCTTTCCCCTGAGGAAAGAGCGATTATAAGGAAGGCTCTGGTGGAAAAAGGGATAAAACCCCTGCGGGACTGGTTTGATCCCGATTATTACAGTAAGATTCCGCGTCACATGGGGCGGAGCGGTAACTGGGATATGGTATGCAGCGGAGGCGCCGGAGTCGCAGCCCTGGCGATTATCAACGAAGAGGCCGACGCTCCCAAATGGGCCAGGCAGGTCAGGGACAATGTCCGGCGATGGCTGACTAACGACGGCGGAGATTACGGGATTGGCAGTATGTCTCGTCGTGCCGTCAAGCCTGGCGGCCCGTCCGGGCCTAATTTCCATATGGATGGCGGATTTTGCGAGACCCCGACCTATATGGACTACGCCATGAGATATACTTCCTACTTTTGCAGTGCCCTGAAGAATACAACGGACCAGGACCTGTTCAAATACTTCCCCTCCAATATAACTGATATACTCGTATGCATGATGTATCAGGGCGGGAAACAGGGCATGGGAACCTGGACGCCGGACTTTGGCGATACCGAGGGACGTCTTTCCTTTGGAGAGATATACTCGATATTGACACGCGAGCAAAAAGACACCCAGGCGAGCTGGTTGCTCAAATCGTTTCCCTGGTGGCTGAGCGGCGTGCATTCGCTTTTGTGGTATGACGACAGTGTTTCGGCGAGTCCTCCCAGCAACGACGTATGCGCCAAGCATTTCAGAGGCGTGGGCTGGGTGATAATGAGAAGTGGTTATGGGCCGCGGCAGAATATGCTGGCCATTAAGTCTCGCCAGAATCGGGGGCATCACGATCTTGGGACTTTTTCCCTGTCGGCAAATGGCGAGAAACTCATAGTCGACTCTGGAAGTACCGGATACGGCTCACGCGTATATCGAACTTATTCCCGTTGGACACAAGGCCATAACGTGGTGATGGTCGATGACGTCAAACAGAAGAGAACAAACGGTAAGGTGTCCGCTTTTGTGAAGTCGGCTGCATATGCTTATACAGCCATCGACCTGGCGGCTGCATATCCGGGCCTGATCGACAAATGGCGGAGGCATGTGCTGTATCTATCTCCTGATTACTATGTGATGATCGATGAGCTGCGAAGTGATCAGCCCCATAAATATGAATGGCTTTGCCATCCTCAAGGCACGTTCAAGTCGGATGGCGAGGATATCGTTCTGACCACGAACAATGCGAATTTGCTTATAAAAATGGCGGAACCGCGGGAGAAAAAATTAACGGTCGCAGACGGATATATAAAGCATAACCCCGCAAAGTATCTACGCATAAGGCCGAAGAAGTTGCTGAAAAACGCAAATTTCGTAACCATACTCTATCCATACGATGCGGATAAAACCAAGCCGGATACCAAAGCCATAAGACAGGAAAGCACAAAGGGCTTTACGGTGAAGCGGAGTGATGGGACAGACGTGATCCTTTACAGCCCCACAGCCCGAATTCGATACAAGAATATCGTAAGCGACGGAAAGATCGCGGTAATAAGCAGGGACGGCAAAGGAACGATCCAGCGTCTCGCCATGCATTATGGGAAGAATCTCGAAGAAGCGGGCAAAGCGTTATTTTCCGGCAAGGCGAGTATGAATGTGTGTATAAATTATTGCGACACCCTGGCTGAGGGAATGGTAAAGCTGGGCAAGCCCGGGCAAATAAGTCTTTATTGTCCATTCCAGGCAGAAACGGTATTTGTGGCCGGCAAGAAGAAAACTTTCGAGTTTGACAAGAGTAAGAATCTTGTCACGCTGGCAGTGCCTGAGGGTGAACATGAAATAGTAATGACAAAAGACCGCGTGGAAACTATCCCCTCGCTGAAGCGACTCAGGCCAGCCCTCAAGAAAGATGTATTGTCGGGCCAATCCGAACTAAAGAAGATAGTCGGCGCGGATATGTTAAACGTCAGCCCGCTTTACGAAGTAGCACAAGTAACGGCAAGTTCAACGAACGCACACAACTTGTCGTATCGGGCGATGGATGGCGATTTGGGTACCTGGTGGGTTTCCGCAGCGTATATACCTGCGCCGCATTGGCTGGTGGTGGAATTCAAGAAGCCGAGGGAAATAAGTCAGGTACATGTACGTCACCATAAAGGCCTTCCAGCCAGAACATCCACCTACCGGGTACAAACATGGGACGAAACCACGGGAAAATGGGTAACGCAGGATAGCATTAAGGATAATACCAAACAGATAGTAATCTCAAGATTTCCAAGTGTAAAAACAGGGAAAATAAGATTATACATAACCAAAAGCAACCGCTATAGTGGCAATGCCAGGATATTGGAGCTAAAGTGGCAATAGGACAGTAAAGCTTATAGGAGGAAATCTCCCTGATATCCATTAGCCGGAACTTGACCATTATGACTTTCATTCCTCTTCTCGGCACGGGAATCAGGGGCAGGTTGGGACTATGTTGAAAGAAGCAATTGAAAAGATGATGCAACTGCTTTTGAAGGGCAATATTAAATATTGTCCGGGGGATGGTTCAGCCGGCCTGAAAAAAGCAGAGGAACGCTTCACGCCTTTGATAGATTCCAACTCTCACCGTTTTGCCGAACTCGTCATACCTCTCAGCGGAAACGCCGCACTGAAAACAGGTACAAAAATCATAAATTTAACTCCCGGTAAAATATGGTTTGTCCGGCCACACCAGGAGCATTGCGAAGGATATGTCGGTAAATTTTCGCCCGCAAAATTACTCTGGGTTGACATATTGGCCAGCGGCCCGTTGTTTTTTATCAGCGAACATGTTTTGCAAGACAAACAGCCGCAGTTACTTATTAATCGTCGATTCATGGCGAGCCTGCCGCAGGCCCGGCAACTCATGATGGACGGTTGTGCCCCTGATCTGCCAGGCAATCCTATCCCGCAAGCGAGATTCCTCTCCAATATTCTCGCTGCCTGTATAAATGCGATTTCCGAAATCGAACAGACGCCTGAGCCGACACCCACATCGGTGCAACAGAAAGTAATCGAAAAAACCGAGGAATACATAAACCAACACTACACCGAAAATATAGATATCGCTGAGTTGTCGGAGATAGCGGGCTATACCCCCAACTACCTGGGCTTCCTTTTCAAGAGAAAAACCGGACAGGCCATTCATCAGTATATTCTGCAACGAAGACTTAACCGTGCAATTGCATTGCTCAAAACAGGCCGGCATCAGGTTAATGAAGTCGCCGACATTGTCGGATATGATGATCCGCTATATTTCAGCAGGTTATTCAAAAGGAAAATTGGGAAGTCCCCCACGGAATTCCTTGCAAAAACAAAAGAAAACAGGGGAAACATCTAAATTGCCTCACTCAACGCCGCGCGTTGAAAAATCCATGCCATAGTACGTTATTTTCTCTATTCCCTAAAATTGAAATATGGGATATCATTGTTTTATACTCCTGTTGGAATAAACATGGAAGACGGTCTTCCGAAACGGCTTCAGCAGGATCGGGAGCCTGAAGGTTCAGGCAAATTGAGGATAAGGAGAACAAAAATGAACAAGTTGACAGCGATTTTGATGTCAGTCGCGATGGCTGGTTTGTTGTCCACCGCCGGTACCGCCGGTGCGGATGTAATCGCATTCTGGGAGTTTGAGAGCGGTGCCCTTACCACCGATTCTTCAGGAAACGGGAATACGCTTGCAACCACAGGCGACCCCACCAGTGTTGCCGACAAAGCTGCCGCGGCAGGCGGGACAAACAGCGTTGCGCTCGACGGTAGCGATGCGTTGTCTGTCTCTTTGGACCTCAGCAGCTACGACTATATCCGCGTCAGTTGGTACATGAAAACGGGGTCGACTTCCGTCAGTACTATTTATGAGCATTCCAGCGATTACGGCGCTAATAATGGCGGGATTACAAGTTGGGTCAACGACGGCGGCGCGGGTACGGGAATGGCGGGTGTGAGGACGAGCACTGGGTTTAACGTTGATAACTACTCGCATGCGACGGATAGTACGTGGGAATATTTTGAAGTGGAGTATGACATACGTACCGGAACCGGAACCGCTGATATCGTGGATGTGATAACTCCAGGAGGAACCGCCTCCGCCGGTCATCAGGCTTCCAACACGGTTCCGTTCCTTAATGACACTTTCTACATCGGTGCCCGTGGAGCTAGTAACTACTTCCTTACTGGTAACATCGACCAGTTCAAGATCGAGTCTGTTCCCGAACCGGCGACGATGGCGCTGCTGGGCATGGGCGGTATCGGCCTGTTGATCCGTCGGCGAAGGAAGTAGAAAGCCACCACCAGACAGAGTACTTTTTCATCGGTGTGCCGGGCGGCAAGAGGTATGCCCGGCACACCCTCCTTCTTTTAAGGAGTTTATAGAGTATGCGCGGCCAGTAGCATGGCGGCCATGCTTCGCCCGTAAAATACGGTTGCGGATTGTCCCACACGCGGGGGCAATCCGCAGCCGAATACTTGTTATTATGCTTATGTCGTCCTTCGCCGAGGGAGAGTAAATGGATTATCGATTTTCGATTTATCCATAAGTTTTGGAATTTTGAAATATTGAAAGCTTGATGCTGTGCTTAATCTACAATCGACAATTGGAAATTTCGATCCTCCTGCCATCGCTCAACAAGACGAAGTACCTGGCCAGGCAGATTGTCTGCGTCAGCAATTTAACAGCTCGGCCTTGCATTCACGACGCATACTTGCGACAACTAAGATACTTCCGGAGGGATACCATGACGGAATATGATTGGTGTTTTGATGGAAAATTTACGAGAAAGTAGGAAATAAATGTTAACCACAACCTTCACAACTTCAAAGCTTGCTATTCTTGGTGGTACACCGGTCTGTAGTGAATCATTGCAGCAACCAGCCTGGCCTCCCATATCCGAAGCAACCGCGGAACGGCTCAAGGAGGTTTACCTCTCGGGCCAGTGGTCTTTCAACAGTCCGGCTGAGCAGGAGTTCGCCCAGGCGTTTGCCGCTTATCATGACGCGAAACACGGTATTTTCATGGCCAACGGCACGGTTACTCTTCAATGCGCCTTGGCTGCCTGTGGCGTTGGGCCTGGCGATGAGGTTATCGTGCCCGCCCTGACGTGGATGGCCACCGCAATGGCTGTCCATTATGTTGGCGCCAAACCGGTCTTCGTGGATATCGAGCCGGACACCCTCTGCCTGGATCCGACGAAAATCGAAGCGGCGATCACCGGCAAAACCAAAGCGATAATGCCCGTCCACCTTTATGCTTCAATGGCCGATATCGATGCGATCCTGAACATCGCCGGGAAACACGGGCTTACGGTAATTGAAGATTGTGCCCACATGCACGGCGGCAAATGGAACGGCCGCGGCGTCGGAAGCTGGGGCAAAATTGGTTCATTCAGTTTCCAACAGTCCAAGACCGTTACCAGCGGGGAGGGCGGTATTTGTATTACCGATGACGATGAACTGGCGGAGAAGCTTTTCCGCATGAAGCACATCGGATACGCATGCGGCATGAGCCAAGGCCAGGCCGATCAGGGCCCGCCGGCCGGGCTGACTTGCTACAACTTCCGGGCTACGGCATTTCAGGCGGTTATACTCAGCGACCAGTTGAAAGAGCTCAAGGGCCTCATCGAACGCTATGGCGAAAACGCTTCCCGTCTCGAAGCACGGCTAGCCGACGTGCCGGGCGTGCGGATTCAGGCCCGTGGGCGACTGGCCGACCCCCAGGGATATTATTGCATGACCATTATTTTCGACGGGGAACAGACGGCGGATGTGCCGCTTGAACGCATCGGCAACGCATTGGAAGCCGAAGGCCTGGTTTTCCCCAAAACTTATGGCCCCGTCTATAAGCATACACTGTATAATCTCCCCGCCGACAGCTACCGCATCGACGGCGGAAGTTGCCCCGTCGCCGAGACGATTTGCGAAAAACACGCGTTGCTTTTAATGCATCAATGGCTGGCATCCGACGAGAAAACCATTGACGCTATCGGCGAAATAATCGCAAAGGTCGCCCTCGATGCCGAGGCCTTACGCCAAGCTTAAAATCAAAAAATTGACAACGAGAAATTTTTGCAGGAGATGACATCATGCCTACTTTAAAAGTCGCAGTCGCCAAAATCGAGATCACGCCGCCTCTGGGAAGCAGGCTTATGGGATACGGTGTTCAGGAGCGGCCGGCAGAGAAAGTCCATGATCCGCTTTATGCCACAGCGCTGGTTTTCCAACAAGGCTCTCATCGTGCTGCTCATGTAACGCTGGATGTCGCGCAGATCGATAATGGCGACACCGCAACCATGCGGAGCCTTGCCTCACAAGAGTCGGGTATCCCCGCGGAGCACATCAATATCGGTGTGATTCACACTCACTCCGGTCCACAAACGATGACATTCGAAGGCTGGGGCGACAAAGACGAAGCCTACATGCAGACGCTGATACCCAAGGTTGCCCAGGTTGTCGCAGAGGCCGGCAGGAAATGTGTCCCCGTGCGAATGGGAATCGCGACGATCGAGACAAAAGTGGGAATCAACCGGCGGGGAATCAACAAAGAAGGCAGTGTTATCGGCTTTGGAGGCAATGAGTTTGGCCCCTATGATTCCACGATGACTGTCGTACGTTTCGAGTCCGACGAAGGCCCCGTCGCATCGCTGATTCACTGCAGCGCTCACTGCACCGCGATGGGATGCAACCGCCTGATTTCCCGCGATTGGGCAGGCGTAATGGTGGATCGGGTTGAATCACAAACCAAGGCCCCCGTCATCTTCATTAACGGCTCCTATGGTGACACAGGCCCGAGAACCAATTGCCTGGCTGCGTCTGGAATCTTCTCGGCTGGCTTGGGCGACGGCATTGAGTCCGTCAATGAAGTTGGGTATCGCGCAGCCTCCGACGCCCTGCGATGCCATCAATCCATCAAACACTTCTCAGACAGTTACAGCTTAAACCTGCTTGTCGAAGAAATCGAGTTTCCCCTTGCGCCTTTGCCTTCGCTGGCTGAAGCCCAGGAGCAGATGAAGGAATGGGAGCCACGAAAAGACGAATGGGGCGATCCGATGTGCCGCTACCGATATTGGAAGCGGGTAATCGAAGCCCACGAACATCCTTGTCCCACCCATCGACCTTTCCGGCAAACGATCATCAACATAGGCCCGCTGGTACTGGTTCCCATGCCCGGCGAACCCTTCGCCAGCACGACCCTGCGTCTGCGTCAATGGAGTCCATTCCAGTACACGCTGACTTGTGGCGGCACTAACGGAATGCTATGCTACCTGCCCGATCGTGAATCCCGCCATCGCGGTGGATATGAAACTCATGTCAGCATCGGAACCCTGACGCACCTGCTGGCAGACAACATAGACGATGTGTTGGTTTCGGAAAACGTACGGCTGCTGGAGAAACTGGCCGAAACCAACTGATCCTGCCAAAAAACGGCATATTCTTTCGAAAGGAGAAAAAAACCAATGAGCAATGATTATCGTTTTTCTTTTGGCCCTTGGAACATTCACGAAGGTTCCGATCCGTTTGGCCCCGTAGTTCGTGACACTATCGAATTCAATGAGAAGCTGAAGATGTACAAGGAGCTTGGCTTCGACGGTGTTCAGTTCCACGACGATGACGCCGTGCCGAACATGAACGACCTGACGCCGGATCAAATGATCAAAGAAGCCACCGCCGTCCGCAAAAAACTGGACGATCACGGCTTGGTTGCCGAGTTCGTCGCCCCGCGCCTCTGGGAAGATCCCCGCACAATCGACGGCGGTTACACTTCCAACGACCCCGCCTGCCGCCAATATGCAATTGATCGCAGCAAGCGGACCATCGATATCGCCAAGGCGATGGGTACGGATTTGATAGTGCTCTGGTTGGCCCGTGAGGGTACGTATATCCGCGAGGCCAAGGACAGCAAGCTAGCCGTCGAGCGGATTGTCGAAGCCATGAACGCGATGCTTGAATATGATCCGAATATTCAAATCGCCATCGAAGCCAAGCCCAACGAGCCGATGGATCATACTTATATTCCCACGACCGGCCATGCCATCGGCCTGGGCCTGCTGACCAGCGACGCCAGCCGCGTGGGTACGCTTATTGAGAGCGCCCATGCCCTGCTAGCCGGGCTGGATCCGTCGGATGAAATGGGTTATGCTCTGGCTCACAATAAGCTCTGGTCCGTGCACCTGAACGACCAGAACGGCATGAAGTTCGACCAGGACAAGACATTCGGAGCCGCCAATCTACGCGGGGCATTCAATCAGGTAAGAATTCTCGAACAAGCCAATTACGCCGAAACCGGAGCCTTCATCGGCCTGGATGTTAAAGCTATGCGGACACAGAAAGCGGAAGTCGCCACGATGCATTTATCCAACAGCCGGAAGATATTCCTGGCTTTGGTCGAGAAAGTCCGAACGTTCGACAAGAAACTGGAAAAGCAGTGCATAGAGGCTCGCGATTACGAAGCCCTTGAGCTGGCGATACTTAAACACATTATGGGTATATAGATAGGAGAAAATAAATGATAAAACCACTTGGTCTTCAACTTTACAGTGTCCGCGACGCAGCCGCGAAAGATTTTATCGGCGTCCTGAAACAGGTTGCCGACATCGGCTATCAAGGCGTCGAGTTCGCCGGGCTGCACGATCACTCGCCGGCGGAGATACGAAAGGTCATCGACGATCTCGGCATGACAGCCTCTTCGGCCCATTGTCCGCTGCCGACGCCCGAAAGCGTCAACGAAATAGTGGAAACCGCCAAGGCGCTCGGTTACGACATGGTCATTGCCGGCAACAGTCCCGACGAGTTCAAAACACTCGACGGCATCAAGTCCGCCGCGGACACTTTTCAGACAGCCATCGAGTTGCTTGCTTCCCACGACTTGCGGATGATTTATCACAATCACTGGTGGGAATTCAATGAAATCGACGGCCGGCTGGGCTTTGATATTCTCCTCGAACTCGCCCCCGATATTCTCGGCGAGTTGGACATCTACTGGGCCAGCAACTTTGGAAAGGTAGACGTGCCGGCTGTGGCTGCCAAATACGCCGCCCGCCTGCCGATGCTGCACGTAAAAGACGGCCCGTTAGTCCAAGGCCAGCCGCTTACCGCCGTCGGAGCGGGCAAAATGGATATCCCAGCCGCCATCAACGCCGCCGATCCCGGCACAGTGGAATGGCTGGTGGTCGAAATCGATGAGTGTGCTACCGACATGATGCAGGCTATACGCGAAAGCTACCAGTATCTTACTGAACACGGAAAGAAATAAGGGAACCTCTAAGGAAAGGAAACAACCATGAAACTCGGCGTAATGGCATCATTATTAGGCGGTATGAAACTGGATGAGGCTTTGGATTATTGTCAGAAGGTGGGACTGGACGCGATTGAGCTGCCGGCTGGCGGTTATCCCGGCGATCCATGGAAGCTGGGCGGCATTCATAAGAACAAGTCCAAACTTAGGGAATTGAAGCAGAAGCTTGCCGACCATGGCCTGGAGGTACAGGGCATTGCAATTCACGGTAATCCTGTCCATCCTGACAAAAGCATCGCCAAGGCCCACCAGCAGGCTCATCGCGATGGCGTTATGCTCGCAGCCGAATTTGATACGGTTGTCGTCAATTTCTCGGGCTGTCCGGCTGGATGCGCTACCGACAAGACGCCGAACTTTGTAACCTGCCCCTGGCCGGAAGAATACTCCGCAGCGGCGGATTATCAATGGAATAAGGTGTTGATTCCATTTTGGTCGAAAGAGAATGACTTTGCAGCCAAGCATGGCGTGAAGATTGCTTTCGAGGCTCATCCGGGAATGACTTTGCACAATCCGGGTGATATCGTCCGGCTTCGCAAAGCCGCCGGCAAACAGCTCGGCGCAAACCTCGACCCCAGCCATTTCTTCTGGCAGGGAATTGACCCGATAGAGGCAGCGCGATATCTTGGCGAAAATAAATGTATCTTCCATGTCCACGCGAAGGATACGTATATCGACCCGAAAAACTCCGGCGTCATCGGCAACCTGGACATCCAAAGCTATGGCGACGTAAAAAAACGCGCCTGGGTTTTCCGCACGGTCGGCTACGGGCATGGCGATGAATTCTGGAAACCCTTCATTTCCATGTTGCGGCTTTATGGCTACGATGGCGTGCTGAGTATCGAGCATGAAGATTCGCTGATGAGCATGAAGGAAGGTTTTGAGAAGGCCGTTGGTTATCTCAAAGGTATTTTGTTGAGAGAAAAAATTGGCCAAGCCTGGTGGTTCTAGAGCATTCGACGAAAGGGAATTAAAAAATGGCAAAGAAAAAAGGTGTCAATATCGCCCTTGTTGGGCAGGGATTCATGGGCCGCACTCACTCAAACGCGTGGGGCCAGGTCGCGAAGTTCTTTGATCCGCCGCGAACACCCATTATGCACACGGTATTCGGGCAGCCGCAGGAGCAACCTCAAGACTTCGCCGACAACTGGGGATGGCTGAACGCCTCGACCGATTGGAAGCAGCTCATCGCCTCCGATGAAATCGACCTGGTGGATATCGTTACGCCGAATTTCATGCACGCGCCGGTGGCAGAAGCCGCCATCGCCGCAGGCAAGAACGTATCCTGCGAAAAGCCCATAGCCGCCACGCTGAAAGGCGCACGCGAGATGGCAGCCGCCGCCAAAAAGGCAAAGGTCAAAACTTTCGTCTGGTATAACTACCGTCGCTGCCCGGCGGTAGCACTTGCGTATAAGTTAGTCAAGCAAGGCAAGGTCGGCCAGATACGCCACGTTCGCGCATCATACTTGCAGGAATGGGCGGATGACTCTGTACCGCTGGCATGGCGATTCGATAAAAAACTTTCCGGGGCAGGCGCGCATGGCGACCTGAACGCACATATCATCGACATGATGCGTTTCGTTACCGGCCAGGAAATCACCGAGATCTGCGGTGCGATAGCCAAAACGTTCATCAAGGAACGACAGTTAATGACCGGCACCGTCGCCGGCGGCATCGCCGACGGCCTGAAGAAATCCAGCAAAAAGGGCAAGGTTACAGTTGATGACACGGTACTGTTTCTGGCGAGATTCAGCGGCGGAGCGGTAGCCAATTTCGAATGTGCCCGGCAGGCGACCGGCAATTACAATCGTAATGGTTTTGAAATTAACGGCACCAGAGGCGCGATCCGCTTCAATTTCGAACGGATGAACGAGTTGGAATATTTCGACGCCACCGCGGAACGTACCGTGCAGGGCTGGACGACGCTTATGTGCACTCATGCCGGCGACCATCCTTACCTGGACGCATGGTGGCCGGACGGGCACCCGATCGGCTATGAGCACGCGTTTACCAACATGGCCTATGACATATTGCGGGTACTCGCCGGCAAAAAACCGGTCGTGCCGATGCCCGATTTCGAGGACGCCTATCAGACCCAGCGGGTACTGGAAGCAGCCATGATCTCGGCCAGGGAAAAACAGGCAGTAAAGCTGTCCCTGGTTAAATAAAATTGGTATTATAGAAGGATGACACACTACTCCAATATTGTCGTTGCCGGGCATATTTGCCTGGATATCATACCCACAATCAACCCGTTCGATGGCGGCCTGGAGTCGTTTCTGGTTCCGGGCAAGCTCATCGACATAGGCAAAGCCGTGGTTTCAACCGGCGGCGCGGTTTCCAACACCGGTCTTGCTTTGCACCGGCTGGGATTGCCCGTGGAGCTGATGGGTAAAGTCGGGAATGACCCCTTCGGGCAGATCGTTCTGAATTTACTCGAGTCTCGGGGAGACAAATTGGCCGAGGGGATGATAGTCAGCGATTCGGATCAGACGTCTTACTCGGTTGTAATCAGCCCGCCGGATGTTGACCGGATTTTCCTGCATTGCCCCGGAGCCAACGATACCTTCCGGGCCGACAATATCGACTACGAAACTCTCAGCAAGTCCGGGATGTTTCATTTCGGTTATCCGCCCCTTATGCGGACAATGTACGAAAACGACGGCCGGGAATTGACGGAAATCTTCCGTCGCGTCAAAAAGTTAGGCATAACAACCTCACTCGACATGGCGCTGCCCGATCCCAATTCGCCTGCCGGCAAAGCAAATTGGCCGAAAATACTAGCCGATCTCCTTCCCCACATAGACGTCTTCCTGCCCAGTCTGGACGAGATAGTGTTCATGCTGGGCGATAAAGAATTGCAAAATCAGCCAATTGCTGACGGCAGGTTGCTGAAAGATATTTCGCAGCGGCTTATTGATATGGGAGTTGCGATCGTCGTTATCAAGCTCGGCGAAGCCGGTTTGTATCTCAGAACGACAAATGACAAACAACGATTAGAGACCATGGGCACATCCGCGCCCAAAGACATCGCAGCCTGGACCAATCGAGAGTTTTATTCCCCATGTTTTAAGGTTGACGTTGTGGGCACGACGGGAGCGGGCGATTGCACGATAGCCGGCTTCCTGGCTGGACTGTTCCAAAGCCTTGGCCCCGAAGACGCTCTAACCGCGGCAGTGGCAACCGGCGCATGCAGCGTAGAAACTGCCGACGCAACCAGCGGCGTTCAGCCGTGGGATAAAATGCAAATGAGAATCAAATCCAACTGGAATCGCAAAGCACCGATCAATGCTTTTGCTGACTTGCGGTAGTGTCCTGAATCCGGTTGAGCGGCAGGGCAGGGGGGCTGCAACAGGGCAACAAAACCATGGACTCCTGACAACTTTTGTCATCAGAAGTCCATGGTGAGGCATCCTACCTTATTTCCAGCAGGAGGGTTTTGAATTCATTTCCACGATTTAATAGCTGCAGATGGTATTTCCCTTTCCTGGGCACCAGGAAACCGAATCGCGAGGGACCACTTGGGCCTTCGTGCCAAAGTTGCTGTTTCTTCGTGAAGACCGAACAGTTGACGGAGATAGTTTTGCCACTGGAGATAATGAGTTTATCAGGGGCCTTGGCACTGGCGACTGGTGCCAGTTGCATATGTTGCGAAGTCTCTTTGATAAGGACAGAGAAATGGCCCAAAATGTCCGAATCTACTGAGATCGGAGTGTCTGTTGGATTTGACAGTACGAGCTCAATCGTGGTTTTCTCACCGAGAGTGATACTACGTGGACAAACAGAAAAATGCCATTCTATTCCAGAAGCAAACGGAATTGGATGTTTGGTTTTAATTTGGCGCGTAGTATCATTTTGGTTTTTTTTACAACCAAACCCAGGGATTAATATTACAAAAGCAACGAATATCATAATCGTTTTCATTAGGGTGTTGGTCATTTTCGTTTTTACCTTTTTGGCACGGCTGCTTCGCGGACGACTGCTCCGTGCGTGTCGCTGAGGATCAGCAGCGAGAATTTCTTTATATGGTTGATTACGTTCGTGTTCAGCGAAGTGTAATCGAACCGGCCGCGCAAGTCGGTGTAGCCGTCCTTGTAGAACTTCGCCGTCCCGTCCGTCATGCGTGCATAGACTTTCACGTACACTTTCGGCAGGGCCTTGCCGGTTTTGGCGTCGGTAACTTTGACCTGCCCGTAATTCTCGATAATCTGCAACCCCAGCGAGTGTGCGTAGTACGCCTGCGACCGCTTGACCCCGCCGCCGACGATTTCCACCAGCACGTTGCTGTTGGCCAGCGCCTTGGGCAGATCGAACGTAACGGTCTTGTCTTTTTCCGACAGTTTCACGAGGGCCGTTGCATTGGGCCTGATGTACGAGAACTGCCCGGAGTGCTGCTGAACGAACGGGTTGCGGCTGAACAGCAGTTCGATGTTCATTTTGTAGTAGTTCACCCGCACCTGCTTGAGATTCTGGTAGTTGAGGGTGATTTTGCGGTTCTCGACCTTGAACTCGAATCCCGCCGCGGTTGCCGCCAGTTTCGTCTGCTGTTGCGCGCGGCTGTCGGTGTCGATGACCTTCGTGGCCTTGCCGTCTATCTCGTCCAGTTGCGCCAATGCCGCGGCAAACGCCTTCCGCCAGCGGTCTACGGGGTGCTTGCGATACTTTTCGGCGATGGTGCGGGCGTGTTTCGTGTCGCTCTTGTAGAAATCTGTGTAGACCCGGAAGTAGTCATACTGCAGCCGCGTGGCGAGTTTTTCCGGCTTTACGCGGGCGAAGAACTTCAGGCCCTCTTCGACCCGATCCTGCAGCAGCATGTAGTACGTTACCGCCATCAGGGCATCGTCGTCGAGGCCGCGATGATAGCTCAGCACCTTCAGCAGTTGGTGATATTGCTTGCTCAGCCGCTCGTTGACGATTTTGCGGACGTTGCCCAATTGATGGCTGCGGGCGTTGACCAGCGGCAGATATTCAATGTGCTGGTACGTCTTGCGAATTATCGGATCGATGGTCAGCAGATCGCCGCGGATGTACATGCCGCAGCGATTGACGAAGCCGTTTCGATATTGCAGGTACTGGCGGATCGTCGGCACGTCGGCGTGGCGGATACCGTATGAGTACAGCGTCATATTGTAAACGTGCCGGCGATTGAGAATTGCGATAACGCGGTTGTAGTAGTCCTTGTTCTTCACTCGCCAGGCGATTTTCGCGAGGTTCAGGCGGTTGAGATTGTTGGCTTTGAGATAGTCGATGACCTGCTCGCCGGTGCCGAATTGCGAGATGTAGTCCCAACTGGACTTGTCGATCTTGCTGAGTTTCGGCACGACGTTAAACGTGAACGGCTTGGCCGAGGCGATGTACTTCTCGTCCTTCGCCACGTGCACCGGATACTGCGGATATTTGCCCACAGCCGGGAAGTAGAAATAATACTCCATCTTGTGCGTGTGGTACGGCGACAATTCCAGCCGCACGCTACGGGTGTATTGCCCCGCGGCGACGGGCATTGCCCCGGCGGGAACCTGCAGCAGCGCCTCCAGCCTCTGCTGCGAAGACGTGGGGTTCGTGATTACCACGCAACAGCCGTAAACTACGCCCGGCAGGAACTCGTCGGTTACGTATTTGTCAATCTTCCTGTTATTGACGCGAATGTACCGGTCGCCGTGGCGGAAGAAGTTTTGACTGACGAGTATCGGCACGGGTGTCTTGACGGTCTCGGCGGGCTTGATTTCCCGGTGGAATACCACCGTCTCGCCGCCGGCTGTGAACGTAAGTGCCCCGTCTTTGACCTGCGTCTTGTGCTTCCCCGGTTCGAACGGCAAATCCAGCACCGCCATCGCCAGCATCATCTCGGTAAAGCTGCCGCTTGCCTCGGCGAGGTTCTTCGAAACGAAAGGCCCGTTGCCCGTGTGGGCGGCGTAGTCTTTCCAGAATCCGTTTACTTTCACGAGGTCGGCGTTTTGCTGAGCGATGGGCAAGTGGTAGTAATTGTTCTCGGCCCATTCCTTGGTCTTGTCCAACTTGCGATACAACTGCCGTTGTTTGCCACGCCCCTTCAGGCCCGTCACATATCGTGTTCTGAAGCGGCGGCGAGTGGCGCCGCTAGGGCGGCTACGGGAGGAACGACCATTACGAGACTTTTTACCTTTATCGCTCTTCTTGAGCTTGCTAAGCTCGTGGGGTTTCTTGCCTGGCGCTCGCGGTTTCATCACGGACATTGGTGTGGGTCTCACCACCTTTGCATCCTCCATGCCGTCCTCATCCTCCAGATTCGTCGTGCGGATCTTGCCCCCCGGCCTCAACGAGCTGACGCTGCTTCCCTCGCGGGTATCCAGCGACCGGCCTTTGATGGCGGTGCGGAACAGGAAGTCGTAGCGGTTCGGGTCTGGCGGGATCATATCCCATAGGTCTTTTACAGCCCTGGCGGTAACGGGCCGTTCGCCCTTTGTTACGCGGGCCAGCATGATGCGCTCGACGATGTTCATTTGTCCGTGTTTCCACGGCTGGGCGTACTCACTTACGTCTTGGCCCAGCAGCCAGAGGTCTACAAACGTCTTGTCCTTCTTGTTGGCCATGTACGGTTTGATGACGGTTTTGAAGAACTCCGGGTCTTTCCTGTACAGGAAGAAGTTCAGCTCGTGGCAGGCGTACTTGGAGTACAGCTCGCGTTTGCGGGCGTCTTTGAGTTTCGGCCAGCGTGTGATGAAGCTGAATTCCACGAGCGTGGAGTTCCAGTTCAGTGTCCGGTACAGGTTGTACACGCGGGCGATACTGTCGTAGGCCTCGACCTTGCTTGTCGCGATGTCGGGGATGGTCAGCTTGCCGCCTTTCGGCAGTGCGGTAATCTGCTTCTGCTCGGCGAAGTGCTTTTTGGAGTCCATCGCCCGCCGCAGCCGCAGGTTTCTGAAGTTTCGCGGACTTTGGGTCAGAGCGACGCTCCGCCATACCGTATTGTCCGGGTCAACCGCGAGAATGCGGATATCCTGGTGGCCGGTAAGGGCCTTGCGGTCGATTGTTACCACGCCGTCGGCATCCGGCGTAAGGTTTGCCAGCAGCACAGCCGGGGCCGCGAGGAAGTCCAGACTCGTGAAGCTCCCATCGACATGCCTACCTCGCCCGCCGGCGCCGCGGCCGAAGTACCGTCCCTCACCAGCCGCACCGTGAATGCTTCTGAAAGCCCCACCGGCGTCAGCGCGCTGCTTGCCTGCGTCGGTCGAGCGAATCGCCCAGGGGTTCAGCAGCAGCCCGGCACGGGTGAGCATGTTGCCCGGATACTTTTTGACGTACTGCCGCTCGATGATATAGCGGTACTCGTCGCCGATTTTACGCCCGGCGACATAGAGCGAGTCGGTCTTATTGATGCGGATGATTTTCGGCCCGACGAACGGAATGAACATATTGCCGGAGAGGCTGTAGGCCGGACTGTAACGCGCGGCGGCGACCGTTACGCGGGAGTAATCGCTGGTATTGGCCAGTTGCACCTTGATCTTGTCTTTACCCACGTCCACGCCGGTGATTTGCAGCGGCTGGGTGTTGAGCACCTGCAGATGGCGGGTGCCGGACAGGGCGTAACCCTCGCGCATCTCGCCGCCGGTCAAACGGATTGTGGTAGTCGGGCCGGTGGGCATGATCTTCAGGTTGTAATCGCCGGCCGACAGATCGTCGATGACGATGAACCCATCCTTAATCGACAGCGAAGAGAACCTGTCCTTCACGAACGTTCCGCCCCGCATCTCCAGTAGCGACAGTTCTGCCTGCGTGGGGGCTTTTTCCTTGCCCATGTACGGGATGTGCAGCGGCTGGCCCACCAGGCCGTTGACGGCTGTCGGATAGCTGCGGGAGTCCCGCGGCAGATACCACTTGTAGCTCCGGCCTTTGACGCTCCGGGTCTGTGCGCTGATCCAGACGATGTCTTTCAATTGGCCCAGCATAATTCGGCCGGCTTTGTCGGTTTGCAGGGAGACGTGCACAGCGTTTTTAAAGTCGCGGCTTTTCAATTGGATATTCACCGGGGAGTCAGCCTTGACCTCGCCGTTCTTGCCCAGCTTGCTCAGCACATAGCCGTCGTCGGTTCGCGTAAAGTGTAACTCCTCGACCTGGGTAGTCCTGTCGATCTTGTTCAGACTGAAGCTGCGGCCGGCGGAGAGGTTCTGTTTCTTGCCGCCGCGGCTGAGGTTCTTGACCTTTGCCTTGAGTCTGAAGGTTATCCTGCTCAGCCGGTCCGGTACGGCGAATTCGTATGTTGTTTCGCGGTCTTCCCGCAATTTGAAATTGGGCACTTCCTTCGTGGTAACTACCCCGTCGATGTCCCTTGATCGGATGACCAGCGTAACGTCCTGGAGCACCTTCAGGGAAATGTCCTGCGTGTTGATTTTCAGGACAGGGCGAATGACGACGGTGGCTTTTTTGTTCTTCAGCAGCGATTCCCGCTCGACGTGGATGCCGGCGAAGAGCTTATAATTTTCCGCCTGGTGATAGAAATTTCCCAGCGAGGCGAAGTTGCCGACGGACAGAATGATCGGCTGGTTTTTGGGGCGGGTGCTGAACGGCACGGTAATGGCGCCGTCTTTGTCGGCTGTGTATTCGTGCCCGGCGATCCAGGCCTTAGCGCCGGTAACCTTGCGGTTTGCCTCATCCAGAACGGTGAAAACCTGTCCGGCGGCACCTGTTCTTTCCAGAAAGCGAAGCCGACCCTTGCGGATAAGCGCGCGGCTGGATTTGCCGTTGCCGATAAACTCCACCACGTACACGCCGCGCTTCTTCAGGCGGTCGAACCTGAACGTCCGCCGCACCCGGCGAATGGCGGGAACTTTGAACTCAACCACCTTTTCGTGATTGGCGACCAGGCCATCGAGGTTGATCGCCGTGTTCAGCTCGCGCGATTTTTCGCGGTAATAATTGTAGGCGTTGATCTCGTAGACCTTCACGATCAGCTTCTTGACGTTCTTGATGTCCAAGCCGAGAACGACCTCCTTGTCCGGGCTGAATATTTTTTTGTTCGTGTAGGCGAAGTCGATGTCCACGCGATCTTTGATACGCTTGTACTTAGCCGGCGGCAGCAGCGAGTACCACTTCTCCATATCGCCGATACCGGCAAGGATTTTCGTCTCGGCGAAGCATTCCCGCAGGTAAATGTTGTTGATGTACTCGGCGTAGGGTTTATAGCTGTCTTCTTTGAGGAAGAAGTGCATCAGGTAGCTGCGGACGAGTTTTTCGTCGTTGCCAATCGGCGGCAGGTGGATTTGCGTGTTGTAGTTGGCGCGGAGGTTCACGCGATGCAAGCGGTTTTCTTTGCGGGCGAGATATTTGGGGTTCATGTATGACACGGGGCGGGGCAACTTGAGGTACGTCATGAAGCGGTCTTTGTCGTAGACGCCCCGGCTGCGGTCGAATTTCAGCCGATGGTACAGCACGGCGGCCTTGAGCGAATTATGCATCGGTGCCAACCGCTTGACGAACTCCCACTGCCGGTCGAAATACGCCTCTTTGACCTTCGGGTCGAACCGTCGGTCGGCATCGTTGTCCGGCACGAGTTTCGTGAGGTATATGTTGACGAAGTACGTCTGGTTCAGCAAGTTGGGCATGACTTTCAGCAGTTTGTCGAGTTGGGTTTTGAGCATTATGCGGTGAATCGGCAGCGAGCCGAACCCGCGGCTCTGTTTATACTTCAGGTCTGCGGCTACCAGTTCGACGAGGTTATCGATATCTGGGCGTTGAAGGCGATTCAGAAGCTCCAGCCGCTGTTGGTTGGAGATTTTCTGTCCGGCCAGCCATCGCAGTGCGGAATGTTCGAATCCGCTGAGGGTGTTGCTGCTATGGCCAAATGCCCGGGCGATGAGCCTTTTGCGGCTGATGAGTTTCTCATCGAGGCGCGTGGGGAAATCGAGTTTGCGCACCACCTGTTGCTGGTGGTTGAAGTGCAGGCCCAACTTCCACTTCAGGTATTTCATCGTCGGGTCTGGGTTCTTCGGATCGAAGGTCAGCAGCATCTGGCGATGGCGGATTTCCTGGTAGCGGGGGGGTTCGCTGCTTTGTAACCTTGTCCAGCGTTTCAGCAGGCCGTCGATCTTGTCGAACTGGCCGGTGTTCTGGTAGTGCAGGCAAGTGTAATAGTAGTAGTCATCCGTGCCGGGGATTAACTGCTTGAGGGCTTTGGTACGGTCGGCTGCGAGGGAGAAATCCTCGACGTATCCAATCGGCCCTGCCGAGGCTGACGAAGCCGCCAAAACCAACACGAAAATCGCCGCAATCATCCAATTCGAAAAAATCGCCGTTCGCTTCATAACAAATCCCTTTCCTGAAAACATGACTGTAGAAATCAGATAGTACCTCTTAGACACCGTTATAAGCAAATAGTTCCACAAGGTATCAGGTAATTTTTTACGCAAGGAAAAATCAGCATCGCCACCGGAAAATCTGTTGCCCCCCACAAATATGGCATCCTTTTCAAAATAGTTACTTTTCACCCGGCTTGATTGTGAGAAATCCAATTTTTTGTCTTTCGGCCCTAAAGTTTTTGTTATTTGGTTCGATAATGGGGGTGCAGGCTCGCGGCTTGGCTTGATTATGGCTGCGGGTTGGGGTTGCCTGGTTTTCGATGCCCGGCGGGTTGTGTACATTGTCAGCGTTTTCGCGGAGGTGTTTTTGATTTCTGGCGGGGTTCGACGCTTTTTGCGTGGAATTTGCCTTTATTAAAAACCCATTCGTCCCACACGAGGGGCGCGCATATCTTATGTTTTGATGGAGTATTCCCGTAAAAAAT
>JAIORC010000148.1 GCA_021108335.1 Phycisphaerae bacterium | reverse complement strand
GGAGGCACTGCGCGAAGCATGGGGTATGGACGATATTGATTTCGACAACGCGCCGGTTCCCGATCTGCCCAGCCATCGTTTTGTGTGGATTGACGAAGAAACGCAAAACGGTCGCACCTCCCAGCCGTCTGATGGCGATGCGAACGTCGGCTCGTTCCTGAACCTCGACCGCCACCAATCGGTTGCGGATTTTTATCGGGCGTGGCATTACGGCACAGCCGATTCGATTATCCACTTCTCCCGCATCGTCAAGGATCAAACGGCAAATCAATGCGTAACCGGAGCGTTTTTCGGCGGATCGCGGTCATATGTCGAATCCGGAAACTCCGCCGGCGTGTGGCGAGTGATGGATTCCGGCGTGGTTGATTTCCTGGCTTCCCCCTGCCACTACGAAAGCCGAAAACCCGGAGGCACCAATGTCCAACGGCAAATGCAGGACTCCATACGGCTGCGTGGCATGATTTTCATGTCCGAAGAGGACACGAGAACGCATTTGGCCGACGAGCGAAATCGAGTCTGTATGGGTGTTCACACATTGGCAGATACACTGACCAAAATGAAACGCGACTTCGCACGCATCATCTGTGAAGACACACACGCCTGGTGGTTCGATATGGCCCGCTGGGAAAAAGGGCAAGGCCAGTGGTACAATCATCCTGAAATATTGGCTTTGATCCGCCGACAGCAGCAAGTGGCCCAACTGGCCTACGCAGCCGACCGACGGAAGCCGGCAGAAATCGCATTCATCTACGATGAGGAATCGATGTACCACGTCAGCCAGAACACATCGGAAGACCTCATCAAGACGTTCCGCATGATGGAAAGCCTCCGCGTCGGCGTGCCGGTTGATTACTACAATCACAACGACCTGGCTAATCCCGACATGCCGGATTATAAATTTTACGTATTTGTGAATGCCTTTAATCTGACACAGGCAGAACGAGAAGTTATCAACGCAAGGGTCAAGCGTAACGGCAATCTCGTCCTGTGGATGTACGCACAAGGCTTCATCTGCCCGGACCGCATGCCCAAACTATCCCCGGAGTATATCTCCGAGCTTGTTGGAATGGACATGCAAATGGACAATGCGGTTTGCGACCCGCGATTCAAACTTATCGAGCCGCTTGATCCGCTATTGGCACAGGCCCGGGCAGACCGTACACAGGGATATTTCGATCGGCCGTTCATCTCCGGCGGCATGGCCGGCAGCGATATCGGAACTCCACCGACGACGCTTTTGTCTCCGTTGTTCTATCCAGACCAGACTGATACCGAGATTACGATTCTAGGCCGATACGTTGACAACGACAAGCCGGCCCTGACCGCCCGACGATTCGACGACTGGACAAGCGTATATTGCGGCACAAAAACAATTGGCAGCGATGTGTTACGGTCACTCGCTTCCGCCGCCGGCTGCCACGTGTATTGCGACAGCGATGACCAGTTGTATGCCAACAATCGCTTTGTCGCCATCCACGCCGCCGGCGCAGGTCGCAAACACATACAATTCCCTGTTCCCTGCGATCCGTACGAAGTTTATAAAATGCAATCATACGGGCAAGGCGTTACAAGCATCGAAGTTGACATGGCCGAGGATGAGACACTGATGTTTCATTTACACGGGTCTTGATTGCATTACCATCACCGGGCGGTATTATATCAGCGTAGCCTGAATGTCTTTCGGGCAGGGCACCTTGCCTACGACCTTGACTTGTCCGTCTACCGCCAGGGCCGGCGTCATCATCACGCCAAATTTCATGATGTCATTGATGTCGGTAACCTTTTCGATTTCATACTCGATGCCAAGGGTTTGGGCGGCTGTTTCGGCATTTTCCGCCAGCTTCTTACACTTGGGGCATCCCGTTCCAAGAATCTGTATTTTCTTCACAGTTACTCTCCTTCATTCAACAGTTAGAAAAATGTACCAAAGATCATGCCGCTGATCGTAGCCATCACCACCACCAGCGAGATAAACACCAGTGTCTTGCGTGTCCCCATCACACTTCGTATAACCAGCATATTCGGCAGGGACAGCGCAGGCCCGGCCAGCAGCAGCGCCAAGGCGGGGCCTTTGCCCATGCCTGCCCCGATAAGTCCTTGGAGAATTGGCACTTCCGTCAGTGTGGCGAAGTACATGAACGCTCCGAAGACGGCTGCGAAAAAGTTCGTCCATAGCGGCCAGACTGCACGGGCGAACGACTCGAATCCACCGCCGCCCCAGCCTGTAATCGCGAAGAGCATATCGGGGTTGTCGCCCACGAGCATCTCGACGTATCTGCTGGGAATCACGCCCTCCCGGCCTGGCCGACCCAGCAGGAACCCCGCCACCAACACGCCGACAAACAGCAGCGGGAGAATCTGTTTTGCGAATGTCCACGACGCGGAAAACCACTCGCCGGTTTCACCCTTGTCGGTGCTGGTGATGACCGACAGGCCGACCACCGCTGCCGCGAATGGAATCATCACCAGCAGGCCGTCGGCTGGGAACAGCAAGGCCAATACCACCGCCGGTACTGCCGCCAGGGCGACCTTCCACAACGCCAGGCCGAACCACAATACCAGCACAACCGCCAGGGCAACTGCGAAACCGCCGGTAATCAACCACTTTGCGGAGTAAATCGCCTGCCACGCGCCCACAGCCTCGGACGGCCTGGCCCAGTTGGCGAAAATCAGCACGCCGATCATGGCTGCGAAAAATACTGCATTCTGCCAAAGCGGCCGGCTGACCTCCGGGGCCGGCATGGCGAGTTGGCCGTCGGCCTTTGCGATCTCCTCCTTGCGATAAATAAAATGCATCGCCAGGCCAATCACGATACTGAAAACAATCGCCCCCGCCGCCCGGGCGATTCCAAGCTCAAGGCCCAGAATGCGGGTTGTTAAAATAATCGCCAGAACGTTGATCGCCGGGCCTGAGTACAAAAACGCCGTCGCCGGGCCAAGCCCCGCGCCCATCCGGTAAATACCCGCAAACAGCGGCAGCACCGTGCAGGAACAGACCGCCAGAATCGTCCCCGAAACACTGGCTACACCATAGGCCAATACCTTGTTGGCCCTTGCTCCGAGGTACTTCATCACCGCAGCCTGGCTGACGAAAACACCGATAGCTCCGGCGATAAAAAACGCCGGCACCAAACAAAGCAGCACGTGCTCCCGGGCGTACCACCGGGCCAGATACAGCGATTCCATAACTCCGCCGGTAAATCGAGACCAGTCCACCGGCAGCCAGAAGAACACCGCAAACACAGCCGCGATGACAGCAAGCTTCTTCCATTCCGTTTTCCAGTCGGTCATTATCATTGCTCCATACTCGCAACTACGTTACCAAACACTCACGCAGGCGAGTAAAAAAACGGCTTCAGCGAATTTCTAAAAGTACTACAACGTGCAGTTGCCCCGTTCGCAGAGGACACCCTCGATGCATCGCATGAAGTTCAGGATACACGGAGTTCGCAGCGAATAGATCATTTGCAGGCCTTCTTTGCGATGTTCGACGATACCGGCTTTCAGTAATACCGCCAGGTGTCGGGATACATTCGACCGCTTGGCGGCTACGTGTTCGGCGATTTTACAGACACACTGCTCGCCGTCTTTGAGAAAATCGACGATCGCCAGACGAATCGGATGCCCAATCGCGGCAACTACTCTTGCCTTGAGTTCGTAAAGTTTTTTGGTTTTTGCATCCACGTGATTTTCTGCTCCATGTAAACGTTACAAATCTATCACATAGTAACATGTTGGGCGTATGGACGCAAGAGGCTTGGATTTTTTTACGTTTATAATTCCACTGATGAACCGCCTGTCTACACCTATGCCGACCTGAACGAATTAGTCACCGCCGTCGCCGTCGGCAGAGCTTGTCGGAGCAATCCCCAGGAATTGTCGGACTTTAGCGGCGGCGTGTTTGGCATCCTCGATAGCCAGGTACAGCGACGGTACCAGAACCAGTGTGATGAATGTGGCGAACAGGATTCCGTACCCGAGCGACAAGGCCATGGGGATCAGGAATCTCGCCTGCCTGGACGTTTCGAAGATCATGGGCACCAGGCCGCCAAACGTCGTCAGCGTTGTCAGGAGGATCGGGCGGAATCGTTGTACGGCGGCTGAGCAAATCGCGTCGTGATGCGACAGGCCGGCTTCTCTTATCCGGCGATTGGCGAAGTCGATCATGATGAGCGAATCGTTGACTACCACGCCGGACAGCGCGACTATGCCGAACATGCTCATTACGCTGAGGTTATATCCCATCAGCAGATGGCCGAGGAATGCCCCGATAACGCCGAACGGGATGCTTGCCATGACGATCAACGGCTGGGAATAGCTGCGGAACGGGATCGCCAGCAGCACGTATATCGCCAGCAGCGCCATCACGAACGATATCTTCAGGCTGTCCATGCTCTGGCGTATGTCCGCCTGTCGTCCCTCGAAGCTGTAGCGCAGCCCCGGATGACTGGCCAGCAATTCCGGCAGGACGGTTTTTTTGAGGCTGCCGAGTATTTCTCCGGCTTTGCTTTGCGGCGTTACGTCCGCGGAAACGTCGATGACGCGCCGGCCGTTGCGTCGATTTATCGACATATAGGCCCGGCCTCGCTTGGCTGTGGCGATTTCCCGCAATGGCACGTAGCTCCCAGCCGGGGTGCGGATCATCAGGTCGTGGATAGTTTGCTCGGAAGTCCGGTTTGCTTCCGGCAGGCGAACCATAATCTTGATCTCGTTGCGGCCTCGTTGCTGCCGCAGCACCTGGGTTCCGTAAAACGCGCTGCGAACCTGCCGGGACACGTCGTCGGCGGTAAGGCCGAGGCTTTTGCCTTCCGGCTTGATGGTGTAATCCAATTGTTGCTTGCCCGGCTGAAATCCGTCGTCCACGTCCTTGGCCCGCGGATACGTGCGAAGAACTGCCGCCAGCTCCTCGCCGGCACGTTCGAGTACCCCGACGTCGCGATGACTCAGCTCCACCGTTACAGGCCGACCTCGCCCGCCCGGCCCGCCGGAGTCGGCGGAAAACTTCAGGCTCTCCACGCCGGTGATTTTCCCCACCGCCTTTCGCCAGCGGTTGGTGAATTCCCCAGTGCTCATGATTTTCGCGCGAACGTCCGGGTCGGCCAGCGTAACGCGTACCTGCCCGACATGGCTGCCGCCCCGCCCCGCCCCGGCTGCGGGGCCGCCACCAGCGCTGCTGTATCCCACGTCCATTATGACGGCTTTGACCAGTTCTTCGTGCCCGCATTCGTCCAGCACCTGCTCAACGCCCTGCCGCAATTTACGCAGGATCGCCTCGGTTCTGCCCACCGGCGAGCCGTACGGAAGAACAACCTTGGCTTCGGCGAAGTCCGATTCCACCTTGGGGAACAGCTCGAAACCCATCCGACCGCTGAGGGCGTAGCTCGACATAGCCGCCAGCAGGCTCAACGCCAGGGCGACGGTCAAATATCGATGGCGAAGGGAGAATTCCAGGAAAGGGCCATAGCGATTGTTGACCCAATTCATAAAGCCGCGGCTGAACGCCTGCTGACGGTGATGCAGCCAGGCGCTTATCCCGCGACGCTGCCGGTCTTTTTGATGGCCGAGATGGGACGGAAGCACGAGCAGACATTCGCCCAGGGAAACCAGAAACACCGTGCAGACGACGACCGGGATCATCTGGAAAAATTTGCCCATTATTCCCGGTATGAAATAAATCGGCATGAATGCGACGAGGTTCGTCAGGATGCTGAAGGTAACCGGCATAGCCACTTCGCGGGTGCCCTTGATGGCGGCTTCGATAGCCCCCATGCCCTTCTGGCGATAGTGGTAAATATTTTCGCCGACCACAATGGCGTCGTCCACCACAATGCCCAGGGCGATAATGTACGCAAACAGCGACACCATGTTAATCGTAACGTCCATGGCTGGAAGCACCAGGAACGAACCGAGGAATGAAACGGGAATGCCGAGCATCACCCAGAACGCCAGCCTCGCTTCCAGAAATAATCCCAGAATCACGAGCACCAGCACAAGCCCCATTGCGCCGTTTTTCAGCAGGAGTTCCACCCGCTGGCGATAGACATCCGACCGGTCTTTTTCGATGCTCGTGTGGATACCAGCCGGCAGGGACGAATCAAACTGCTTGAGTTGTCGGCGGATCGCATCGGCAACCTGCACGGGCGTCTGATCGCCGACGCGATACACGTCGAGCATTACTGCCGGCTTGCCGTTGTATTTCGCGTAGCGGTCGGATTCCTCGAATCCGTCATCAACGGTTGCGATCTGCCCCAGCAGTACTTCGCTGCCGTCGGCGGTCGTCAGTATCGGCAGTCGGGCGAACTGGCTGCCGTAGTCGCGGCGCTCCTTCACGCGGACGAGAATTTCGCCGCCTTGCGTCTTAAGCCCGCCGCCGGGTACGTCCACCGACGCCTTTCGCAGCCGGGCGGCGACCTCCGAGAGGGTCAGCCCGTAGCGACGAAGGTTCTCCTGGGAAATTTCGATTTTAATCTCGAGCGGCGGAATGCCGGACAGATCGACCTTCGTGATGTCGGGATCCTGAAGGAACTGATCGCGCATCCGCTCAGCGAGTTCGTGCAGGACAGTATCCCCGGCATCGCCGTAAAGTACCACCGTAAGCACCCCGCGTCTGATCGAAATGGTGCGAACCTGAGGCTCTTCGGCATCGTCGGGAAACGTGGTGATGCGGTCGATTTCGCTCTGGATGTCCTGGGCTACCTTCTGCACGTCGGCTCCCACCAGCAGATCGACGGTAACCGTTCCCGAACCTTCGTTGGCGACCGAAGTTATTTCGTCCACGTCGTCCAGTCCGCGGACAGCCTCCTCGATGGCAAGGATTATGCCGCGTTCGATTTCTTCGGGGCTGGCTCCGGGATAGGCGACAGTAACCGTAACCTTGTCGAGGGTGAAGCTGGGCAGGAATTCCTGCTTGATATTCCGCAGGCACAGATACCCGCCCACCAGACACATCAGCATCAGCAGATTGGCTGCGACGGAGTGGCCGACCATCCAGCCGATGGGGCCACGCTTTTCTCTGGATTTCAGTTGCCCGATCACTTGCGTCCCCCCGGTTTTTTGGCCTGCCGGCGTTTCTTGGGCATATGAAGAGTCATGCCCTGCACCGGCGTCGTCAGGTTGCTGGTGATTAACATGTCCCCGTCGCGCAGGCCGTCCGTTACGTAGACACATTCGTTACCGCTCCAGACGATTTTCACCTCGCGAATATCGAGTGTATTATCCGCCCGCATGACCCAGACGCGGCTGCCGTCTCGCAGGGCGGTTCGCGGAACACGGATAGCCTGCGGTACGTCCCGGCTTTGGATTTCCACGCGAACGTACGAGTTGAGAATCAACGGAAAACGCTGCACCGCAGCCGATTTCAGTAAGAGCGGATCCTTCACCGCTACCAACAATTGGGCCATCCTGCCTTGAGGCTCCAGTTCCGCCATCAGGCGGCTGACGCTACCCTCGAGGCCCGCGTCCGGCCCACAGGACGATTCGTAGTGAATGTAGACATGCGAACCCCTGGTGGCACCGATGCCGGGAATTGATATCCACTTGAGCTGGTCTACCGGGACGGAAACTTTGACCCAGTATTCATCGGTTCCCACCAGCGAAGCTATCGCGGTGCCCGCGTTTACCTGCGAGCCGAGATCGACGCTTCGGGACTGGATCATCGCGTTAAACGGGGCTGCGATACTCGTTCGCTTCAGGTCGAGCTGGGACTGCTCCAAAGCTGCCGCCGCCGCTGCTACCATCGCCCGGTTCATTGCCAACTGCGGCTGCCGCAGAAGCAATTCCTTGTCTTCCTCTTTGATGGTCTCGCCGAGCAACTCGGACTCCCGCCGGGCTACCGACTGCTGGCCCATTTCCAATTTCAGCTCGCATTGCGCCTTTGCCAGGTCGTCGGCACGCTGTTGGACGGCTAGTTGATAATCTTTCGGATCCACCTGGAGAATTCGCTCGTTCGCCTGGAACCGCCCGCCGGGCACGAACTTCGGGCTGATGTCCACCACCTGGCCGCCCACTCGCGGCGCCAGTTGGATACTCCTTGCCGGAATCACCGTGCCCATAGCCTTGATGACGACCTTGTAACTCTGCGGGGAAACCCGGCTGACCTCGACCAGCGTGGTACGCGATTTCCGCTGCCGACGCTTCGCCGTCGGCTTGTGCGTCATCCAGTAAAAAGATATCCCGCCGCCGACAGCCAGGATTACCAGCACAAGCAGCAAACGCCCGCCCTGTCCCAGCAAGCGTCTGGCGACAGTTTTAATTTTACCCGCTGTTGCAGCGGCGTATTTAATGGCCTGTTCTTTGTCGGATAACATGGTTATGACCTCTTGTTGTCCGCCGGCTCGACAGGCTTGCCGCCTTCTTCGCCGGTGGAATTTTTCACGGATTTTTGCGGTTCGGGAATCTTGGCGCGTTGTGGTCGCTCTAACGTCCAACTGCCCGCCAGGGCCCGGTATAGATCGATGCGGAACCCCACGAGTTCCCGCTCGGCCTGTAAATGCGTACGCTGCAACTGCTGGTGGGACAGCAGCGTCGTCAGGTAACGGGTAAAGCTTGCCGTTCCCTTGGTGTAATTTTCCAGCATCTGGCCGGTAGACAGCTTCGACAGTTTGAGCCGCTTCCGCAGGTTCACGATATACTGGGCCTGCCTGGCTTCCTGCGAAAGGGCGTCTTCCACTTCCCCGAGCGATCTCAGCACGACCTCGCCGTAAGAATTAAGCTGCTCGGAGATAACCGCCCGCGTCCGTTCCACCTCGGCGCGACGCAAGCCGCCGTCGAACAGCGGCGCAGCCAGATTTGCAGCCATGCTCGCCAGCCAGTTATCGAACAGGTTTCGTATCTGCTCGGCTGAGGTTTCCGCGGTGATCGTAAGCCCCAGCTTGGGAAACTGGTCCGCTATCGCCGCCGCTACACGCCTGTCCGCCGCCCGTACGCGCAGTTCGGCGGCACAGACATCAGGCCGACGCCGAATCCACTCCGCCGGACACCCCGTCCGCGGCAATGGCGGCAATTCCGGAAGTTTTTCCGTCGGCTTGAGGTCCAGACTTCCCGGCGACCGACCCACCAGAACGGCTAGCCGATGCTCAAGCACCTTAACGGCGGAGGCGACCATAATATTTTCACCCTTTGTCGATTCGACGAGCTGTTGCTGCTGGAGCACATCGACTACGGAAACCTGGCCGCGGCGGAACTTCAGCGTAACAATCTCCAGGTACTTTTCATTGGTCTGGATTTGCTCGCCCAATAGCCTCAGTTGCTCGTGCTGTTCAAGAATCTGATACCACGTGTGGGCGATTTCGGCGGTCAGCGTGACGGCTGCGGCGTGCAGGTCTTCCTGGGTTGCGTAGACATCCAGTAGCGAGGCGTCGCGGGTCGAGCGGACACGGCCCCAGAGATCAACCTCGTAACTGGCTACGACGCCGAGCGAATATTTGGTAGCGTAGACCCGCTCGGAAGTGGAGCCTTTGGGGGTCTCCAACGTTTGCTTCGTTACCGACCGCGACGCGCCGGCGCTGCCGTCCAGGCTCGGCCAAAGCGGTGCTCCGCTCTTAGCCGAAACCGCTTGCGCCTGGTCAAGCCGATCCCACGCCACGCGAAGGCTGAAGTTGCCCCGCAACGCCTGCTCGATCAGCGAGTCGAGTTGACTGTCGCCGAATGCGGTCCACCACTTTTCGGGCATCGCATCCTTGCCTTCCGACGAAAACGCCTGCGGCAGGGTAACGGGCGGATTAATCCAAACGTTTTTGGACGTACAGGAACCGAGCGACGCCGGCAGAAGCAGCAGCATAAGGTAAAGTAAACGGTATCGGCGCAGACGGCTTGTCGGTTTGTTCGTCAGGGCGGTATTGTTCCCGGAGACCATGCTCATTTCGTTACTCCCTGTCGCCAGACTCGCCGCTGTCGATTTGTTGGCGTAAATCCCGAATACCCGCCAGGCTGAAGCGGACGATATGATCGGCCATCATCTCTATGTCAAATTCAGGGGGGAAGGGAAAAGGAATCGGCAGCGATTTCTTTTCGGAGGATGCTTTGCGACGACGCTCACGGGCCATGGCGTGAAAGCATTGAGCCAGGATGCTCATCTCGCACAATTGAACCTGCTTCTCGGAGGCATTGGTTCCGAGAAGTTCGCGAATGACAGCCATCATCCCCAGGCGGACCGGCCCGATAAGCTCACGCACGCATTCCGTCAACAGCCCGGTTGGATTGGCAAGCTCTCTGTGAACGATTTCGAAGCCATAGTTATTCGGATCGACAATCTTCCGCATCAGGGAAAGAATCCGCCCGCGAAGTCGTTGCTCGGGCGGCGCGTCCGGCCCAACGCCGCCATCCGGCGGATAAGCCCCTATCGCTCGCCGAAAAGCCAGTTGCCACGCCTCGACGTACAGAGTTTCCTTGTCGCGAAAATAGTAATTCACCGCTGCGACATTCGCGCCGGCACCCTTACAGATATCCGCGACGGTCGTGTCCCGATAACCCTTCTCCGCAAACATCCTGCAGGCACTTTCAAGCAGCCGGGTCTGCGTATCACGATCTTTCTTAGCCGATTTCATGCCAATCTCCATATTGGGAACCTCTAAAAATTCATTTCTGTTGCGAACGGCTGCAATTTCCGCGGGCTGCGTTGTCGGGGCAAAATCGTCCTCGACGTAGCTATGGCTACGCCTGCGGCGATTTTGACCCTCCGCCTTGCCCGCGACAATTTCGCTCGTTCTCGCGACGAAAGCAATTTTTAGAGGTTCCCTATAGCCTAACGCACGTTTCAAATGGCTATTTCAATCGACAGTTTAACACCCCGGTTGCTCATGTCAACATATTTTTGTTTCTTTGGGGTAATGGTGAAGTCCGGTCAAATGCCTGCGTGGACGGCCAGTGGTGCATGTTCGGCTGCGTGCTGTCAGCCGGCGGTAGCTTCCAGTGGCTGCGGAACACGCTCGGCAATGACGAAGTCGCCGAGGCGAAGAAGAAAAATCGTGATCCATACGAGCTTCTCACAGCCAAGGCAGCCAAATCGCCCGCCGGCTGCGAGGGCGTATTCTGGCTGCCGTATCTGACCGGCGAACGCACGCGCATGCCGATCCGAACGCACGTGGCGGCTGGATCGGAATCACCAGCCGAACCGGCCGCAATGAGCTTGTCCGCTCCGTCATGGAAGGCGTGACATTTGCTATGGGCGACGTGGTGAATATCCTGAAAGATCGCGGCCTGAATATTCGACAGATTCGCCTCCATCGCCAAATTGACGCATTTTTAGACGGAACATGCCGTAAAATCCTTTGAAAACACGAGAGAAGCACGAGATATAGAAAAACCCACCGGCCGAGACCGGTGGGCGTGGTTTTTCATGGGAAACTGGTTTGCACAGTCTCCCGTATGGAGGCGGCGGGGATCGAACCCGCGTCCCGTGACGTTTCAACGTCGGCTTCTACGTGCATAGTCGTTTTTTTAAATCTCGCCGGGACAGCCTCGAAACGACACGATTCTGTCTCAGCCAGCCGGGCAAATGTCCCAGTGAGGTAACACGGCAACTCCTCACCAGCGAGCCTGCTAAGTGACGTCCGTCAAGGCCTCACAGGCGAAGACCCCGGGGACGGGTTGCGTTATTTACGCAGCCATTGCATAGTTGTTATTGGCAACTATAAGTTATCCAGGTTTTTTACGAGGCCACCTGGAACCTCGACACGCCACCGACGCTTCACACCGTCCGGTCGAATCCAATTCGCCCCCGAACTTTGTTCGGCATCATGGTACTATAAATCGGATCAAAGTCCACACTTACATTGTATCATCCTGACTAAAATTTACAACGCTCAACTGTGCCGCTGGTCTCTTCGGTACCATCACAATAAACATAATACTGTCCAGCGGTTGTATCCCAAGTGATTTCCACCTCTTTCCAAACGCCTGCAGTGTAAGAGTCGCCCGTTGCGGTGCCGGCTTGTGAGGCAACATCCTGTTGTCCTTTGGTGTAATTGTACGCAATTGCGGGAAACGCGAAAAACACCTGGAAAACTATTTTAAATATCCGGAATTTGAGGTACAATTGTGCTGTTTGTTGCTTACTGCTTACCCATGGGAGGTATGTCAATCTATCGGCATATCGGCCGCGAAGGTTTTTGCTTACGCTTACGCTTATTGTGCTTTTGTTCAGACAATGCTTGTTGAAAGGAGCTTGTAATGTCACGTTCACGCTTGCGTTCCAGCATGCCCGTCTTTTTCGCCCTCTGTATAACCCTGCTGATCCTGGCCGTCGCCCCGGTACACGCCGACGAGATGGTTATCAATGACGTACCGGCTTACGATTGGTACCACGGCTGCAGTCCAACGGCAGGAATGATGATTATGGGCTACTGGGACGCCTACGGGTATTCGAACCTGATACCCGGTTCAAGTGTCCAGGACTCAATCGCCAGCCCAGGGCATATAGCTGACTACGCGCTGTATGACGGAGTGGACGACACCAAAGATAGCATATACGCCGATATGTCCGAGATCAATCCGGGAGGGGCGCATACGAACAATAGCCTGGCTGACTTCATGGGCACTTCACGCAGTGTGGACAATCTATGGCATGGGGCTACGCGTAACAGCAATTTTGCCGGAGGAATGGTGGATTACGCTTCCTGGCGTGGGTATACGCTCAACGTCGGAGGGGATAATAGCACCATGCCGGACTGGAACACCTTCACGCAGGAAATGCGCATGGGCCGACCTATGAGTTTTAGCGTGGACACCGACGGCGATGGCGAAACGGACCACTCCGTTACGGCGATAGGTTATCGCGATACGAACGGCTATCAGGAATACGCCTGCCGAGATACATGGGGCACAAGCACAACGCCCCGCTGGCAGCGATTTCGCCCAGTTTCCGATACCTACAGTTGGGGTGTATATGGTGGACATACCTACCGTCCCGATGGTACAGGCACGTGGGATACGATCTGGACCGGCGGATCTGGTAACTGGAACAGCGGTTCGTGGAGCGCTGGCCAGCCGGACTCCTCAGCCTATGTGTTTATCGGCGAAGGTAGTTCGATAAGCGTAACCTCAGCGGGGCAGGGTGGATTTGTAATAAACCATGGAGCAATCACGCAGACCAGCGGCAACCAAAGCTTCTCAAGGCTGGTGATAGGAAACACGGGAAGCTATCAGCTTGATGGCGGTATGCTTACAGCTACCGAGGGCATTGCGATCATAAGCAGGGGGGGCTCTTTCGTGTATAATGGCGGTACTCTTGACGTATCCGTCATCACGGCTGAGGGGGACTACTCCAACCCACAGGTAGTTACTCTCAATGCGGATTTTCTCGTCGGCGACGCACCCGGCGCTACCAGGCTGGAATTGACCGATATCGCATTAGAGCTGGCCAACGGCGTTACACTGACGCATTCCTCGGGCACCTCGACAATCGGGCAACTATGGCTTGGACAAGATGGCTCCTCTTCTACCAACACGTACAATCTGAGTGGTTCAGGCATACTTTCCTCAGATCATATATCTGTCGGTTTCAGTGGCAGCGGTGTTTTCAATCAAAGTGGCGGGACAGTTATGGTGGAAAATTCCCTGAGCATAGGAATCAACTCTACGACAGGGATATATTCGCTTAGTGGAACTGGGCAACTGATTACCGGGGCAACCCACGTTGGTGAATATAGGGGAAATGGTACGTTCACTCAGACAGGTGGTGTTCATACAACAGAGGATCTTTATGTCGGGCATTATGGATACTATGCCGACGCACTAAGCACATACGAATTGCAAGGTGGACAGCTCGCAGCCACACGTGCTATGGTTGGCGGAGAGAATGAAGTTGGTCTTTTCAAGCAAAGCGGCGGTACGCATGTAGCGGAATATCTTGATCTTCTGCGGTACGGACGGTACGAACTTTCGGGCGGCGACCTACATATTACTGAAGCGTTGGATGTGCAAAATTATCACGATTTTGACTTCATGGGAGGCAACGCTACTTTACATATCGAATCCGGCGCAATGGCAGACATGGCCTTTTTATACCCTCAGGGTTGTGGTAGCGCTTCCGTTATCGCCGGAACGGACACTCTGATCGTGTTCCCGGAGGGGTTTGATCCGGGTGCAAGTTTTGCCTCGTATTCTTCCGCGGGGGTTACGTATATCATCGGCACGCCGTTGTATGTGCCGGCCAGCCAGACACTTGTGGGCGGGCCCCCGATTGATATCGAAGACCATGTAACATGTGCCGGCACGCTGCACGGAACGTTTAACATGAAGTCGGGCCTGAATATTGTTGGCGGCGGTTCGGTCGATTACAGTTACGGCGGCCTTGGCCTCTTGATTGTAAATGATCTTGTTTCAGGTATGTCAGACGGCACATTAAAGAGTGTCAACCCCGATAACATCGTTGCCGATACCGGACTTCGCGTTGGCGACCAAACCACGGGGTATTTCCAACAGACGGGCGGTTTCTGCGAATTGTCGAAGATGCTTCTCGGATATTCTTCCGGCGATGGTACCTACGAACTGAGCGGTGATGGGGAACTTTCCTGCGAGCACGCCTATGTGGGGAGTAGCGGAAAAGGATTGTTTATTCAGTCTGGAGGAACATACAGCGGACGTGAACTTGTTGTGGGAAGTCAATATGGTTCTGAGGGTAAGTATGAACTATCTGCCGGGCAGATGGATATCTCCACAATGAGGGTAGGGGATTATCAAGGAAATGGGCACTTTGTGCAAACTGGTGGTGTAGTGAATGTCAGCGGAACTATAGGTGTCGGTTCACAGGAGGCATGCTCCCAAGGGCTGTATGAAATCAGTAATGGCACTATAAATACGGGGGCGCTTCGCGTGGCATCAAGGGATACTGCGTCAAGCTTCATTCAAAGCGGCGGAACGGTGAATCTTACAGGTAGGCTTACCGTTGGATATTCGGGTCCAAATAATCATTACGGGCCAGGCCGATATGGACTTAGCGGCGGAACATTAACAACTGAGACGACAGTGCTTGGCACGGGAAGCCAGGAAGCCCACTTTGTCCAGACGGGAGGGTCGCATGATGCCGGCGGCCTGATTATTTATGAAAACGGCAGATACGAATATTCAGACGGCCAGCTCAATGTAGGCGACCTCCTGTTTTGCGAAGGCGAGTTCGATTTCCTCAACAGTGCTGCTACCCTTCCCGTTGGCTCGGATGGATTTGTGGACTTCCGGCCTACCAGCCCGCTCAATTCGTCTAACGCCTCGATGACCTTGGGGACCAATTCTCTGGCTATTTTCTCGGCCGGCTTTGACCCTGATACTGATTTTGCGAACTACCAGAATGGTGGTGTTACTCATGTCGTAGGTAATACGATGGTAATTCCGGCTGGCTTCGACATTAAGGCTTTCGGCAGTATTGATGACCATGTTGAATGTGCCGGAAATTTCGGTTTCCGCTCAAACGACTTCTACAAACAACTTAAATTGACCAATGGCCTGCAGGTTCTTCCCGGAGGCAGTGTGGATATGAGTGGAGAAGGGCAAGAACTGATTATTAACAATTCCAATTCCGGTCTGACCGATGGCACCTTGGTGGCGCACCAAATGGAGGTTGGTCGGGGTGGTACCGGCCAATTTACACAGAACGGCGGCAGCAATACCATTCAGCTCCATTTCTATACTGGGTCTGAAACCGGCGGGAAAGGTACATATATCCTGCAAAGTGGCCAGTTTTCCGCCCAGCATGGGTACATAGGAGGTTCTGGCGAAGGGAATTTCATCCAGGAAAGCGGTGATGTTCTTTTTAATTCGCTTAGCGTAGGAGCTTTCGTTGGTTCTGAAGGCCTGTACGAAATGAAAGATGGGCAATTAACTACCATTTCTAATATTGGTGGCCATGGGAACGGAACGTTTCGCCAGACCGGTGGGCTGGTGAGTAGTCTCTATACCACCATCGGTGCGTATATGTATGGTCATGGTACATACGAGATGATAGATGGACAACTGGAGGGTTACAGTGTAACTGTCGGCGGATCTGGTGAGGGTCATTTCATTCAGACCGGCGGGAGTGTTACGCTTACTGATATCGACCAATATGCCAAAGCGAAGGTGATTATCGCCAACTACAGCGGAAGTACAGGCACATACGAATTAAGCAATGGGCAACTTGTAACAACAGAAGAATATATCGCTAAAAACGGCCCGGGCACATTCATACAGACCGGCGGGACCCACCAGGTGCGAGATGTAATGTACGTCGGCTACTCGAATTCGCACTCAGGCACGTTCCAGATGTCCGGAGGCAGCCTTGAGGTTTCGAACATGTACGTTGGAGTAAATGGGCAGGGAACGCTCAATATCGATTCGCCGACAGCCAACATTGAAATCTCCAACAAGTTGCATCTTGGTGGCTATGCAAATCTGGAAGCAGTGTCTGGTGCGACGATTCACATGACCGGCTCGGCTTTTGAGAACGAAAGTACTGATCCTGCCAGTCTTGCCGGGTTATCGAACCTGACCCTTGTTTTCGAAGGTGGCGGAGCGGTTGTTGATCCATTTGAAGTTGCCGGCGAAGACATGGGAGCCGTGATGGCTGGCTTCGATACCAACTTCGCGCTCGGCACACTGCAACTTGGCGGAGGCGCAGGGATAGGACAGCTTCTACTGGTTGATGTTTTTGACAATCAGCCCGGCTGGGTTGGAGACGAAGCTCTTTACGTTGAAAATCTTATCCTCGGTGTCGGCTCGAATTTGGACCTGAACGGCCGAAATCTCTACTATCTCAGCTTTACCGATCTTGGCGGGTCGGTTGATCTTAATGGTGGGAGCTTGGCAGCGGTTCCCGAACCGGCTACGTTGTCTTTGCTGGTCATTGGCGGCCTTGCAATTTTGCGTCGTCGCCGTCGTTCACGGGCTTCTTGCAAGGCTTGAGCAAAACTGTAGCGACCAACTTGCATGCTTGGCTTTCTCATGACAAATCCTTTCTGTCGCTAGAATTAAAACGCCGGCAGAGAATCCACTGCTCCGGCTATGTCAAGCAGGGCGGGTTCTGACCCGGCAAAAATGCTGCCCGGAAAACAACAGTAGCGGTGGCGAGGGAACCTGTTTTGCGGTCAGATAGCTATTACTGCCGTAATTGATGTTTGCATAACTGTCACTACGAACGAAGGCATCGGCACCGTCAAAGCCAACGTTTGCGCTTGACCACGCCCTGCGGCTGATATTGCCGATATGATGCTTTGGCATATTTTCGACTTGGCATACGGACAACCCCACTCTACACTGTCACACATATGGGAGTTAAAAAAAATGCTTGAAGAATATGCACGTATATACCGTCGCGATTTGACCGAATCGGTGATTCCATTCTGGCTTGATCATTCGCTTGATAAGGAATTTGGTGGTTATTTTACCTGCCTTGATCGAGAAGGCGGGATATACGACACGAAAAAATACCTCTGGCTGCAGGGCCGCGAAGTCTGGACGTTTTCTCGCTTGTATAACGAATTCGAACGCAAGCAGGAATACCTCGATGCCGCCGCCCTTGGTGTTGATTTTATACGACGTTACGGCCGGGATCCGAAAGGGCGGGTGTATTTCAGCCTGACGCGCGAAGGCAAACCGTTCGCTTTTCAACGGAAACCATACGGGGCCGTTTTCTGCATGATGGGTTTTCTTGAATATTATCGCGCTACCGGCCAGGAGGAATATCTAGGCGAGGCGGTCGGATTGTTCAGGGATATTGCGAAATGGATTGAAGACCCGGCGCTGACTGATCGTCCAGCCTTTGCCGGTGAGGTTAAAACCTCCACCCTGGCCGATCCGATGGTTCTCGCGGTGATGGCTTTGGAATTGCACGCCATAGACCGGCAAAACGATTACACCGGTTTTCTGAAGGACGCCCTCAAAAAAATAAAGCTGCATTACGACGTCGGGCGAAAGATACTCCTCGAGAACGTTCCGCTGGAAGGCGAGGATATCAGCGATTGGCCTGAGGGGCGATTGTTTCTTCCCGGGCATTCGATCGAGGTCGCATGGATTCTGCTGCGTATCCTCGAGGTTCTCCCCGATGAATCGTGCAAGCAAATGGCGATGGACATAATCGCCGGCTCGCTTGAGTATGGCTGGGACGAGAAGCACGGCGGTTTGTTCTATTACATGGATATCGACAATCGCCCGGTTTTGCAGCTCGAACAGAAAATGAAGCTGTGGTGGGCTCATGCCGAGTCGATTTACGCACTTATTCTTGCATACGATTTAAGCAGAGATGACCGCTGGCTGACATGGCTCGACAGGGTGCATAGTTACACATATGATAAGTTCGTCGATGAGAAATACGGCGAGTGGTTCGGTTATTGCGACCGGCAGGGGGAGCTGACCAATACGTGCAAAGGCGGAAACTACAAGGGTTGCTTCCACGTACCGCGAGCGCTGCTGTTCAGCCTCCAGCGAATTGAACGAATGAATGAGGACAGTAATCGCAGTTAAGGGGCGTTTTAGATTACGCAGCGTCCAATTAATATCCAGGTGGCAGCCGTAAAGAGTAGTTTACTCTCGCATTTCAAAGCCCCCATTTACCGCAAATGTAACGGAAAGTGGTATGAACCCCGGAAATATCAGGTTATGGATATCTGCTTGTCAAATCCCGCTATCTTGAAAACTTTTTTAACGTTGGGATGTACGTTAATAACCGAAAAGTTCCCGGGGCTGACTTCCTTAGCTACTTTAAGGCATATCCTGAGAAATGCAGAAGCAACATAGTTTACATCCTGCAAATTAAAAACAACAGGGGTTTTCGATTCCTGCACCTTATTAAAAAGTTCATCCTCAATTTTAAGGCAATTCACAGTATCCAGTCGCTCCGTGAAAGCACATATCAGGTTTGGTTCATTCGTTACATCCGAGTCTAGATTATATTGGACCATGAAAAATTCTCCTTTTCTAATCATTCATGTTGAACTTTTTCTCAATAGCATTCGTGTCGAGAGATTCGTCAAAATATAAGTTCTGGTCAAAATGTTCAAGACGCCTGTTGATCCGGCGTCTGGCGATACGCTGTATATTAAGAAGGTGTTTTGCGGTAATGTTGTCAGTCGTTATGTTTTTCCCGCCGGATCCGCATCCCAGGGTGAATGAAGGGTCGAGAGTGTTATATATCCCGCCTACGGCACCCTGCGATGAAGGTGTGTTGATAAGGATACGGCCGGCATTCATGACAGAGGCGAACTTTTTGATCTTCTCTTCATCGTTGGAATACATGCTTACCGTATGTCCTGTACCACCATGAAAATTCAGGTCGATACATTGATTGACGGCATGATCGAATCCCTCCACTTTGTAGAACGCAAGAATCGGGGCCAGGATTTCTCCCGATAAGGGGTATTCTTTTCCCACTCCGCCAAGGGGAGCAAGAAGCAGCTTGGTGTCGTCGGGAACGTCAATGCCTGCCATTTTAGCGATAACAGACGCGGGTTTACCAACTATCTCTGCATTCATACGTTCGCGTTTAGGGTCGTACGCCACCTCCTCAAGGGCTTTAACTTCCTCTTGTGGCAGGAAGTAGCACTTCTGCTGCTTGAACTGCTCTATAACTTCATCGGCAATGGCCTGCTCTGCGACTATGGCCTGCTCGCTGGCGCAGACAGTGCTGTTATCGAAGGTTTTGGATATTATGACTTGTTCAACCGCAAAGCGGGCGTCTGCGCTCTTTTCGATAAAAACAGGCACGTTTCCAGGCCCGACACCTATCGCAGGTGTGCCGGATGAGTAAGCTGCATGAACCAGCCCTGCGCCTCCGGTAGCTAGAACCAGGGAAAGGTCTTTATGGATCATAAACTCGTGCGTTATATCCCGGGAAACTTCGCTGAGCCATTGCACGCAGTCCTCCGGAGCATCTTCTTTGAGAGCTGCTTCGTAGCAAATGCGAGCAGCTTCAGTGGAACACTTTATCGCCTTGGAGGTGGGGCTGATGATAATAGGGTTTCTGGTCTTTAAAGCTATAAGTATCTTGAACATCACTGTCGAGGTGGGATTGGTCACGGGGATCATGGCGAAAATGGGCCCTATCGGCTGGGCGATCTCAACGATGCCGCTTTCTTCATCATCGGAAATAATCCCTACTGTTTTTAGATCCTTAATATTTTCGTATACGAACTGTGTCGCAACGACGTTTTTTATAACCTTGTCTTCCCATTTACCTTTTTCGGTTTCCTCGTAAGCGAGTTTCGCCAGTTTTACGCGACTATTGAACGCGGCTTCGTATACAGCTCTTACGATCCGATCTGTATGCTCCTGGGAAAGCTGGCTGAAAACGGCCGACGCAAGGGTAGCTTTTTCCATCACTTCATTTATATCGACTGTTTTTGCGTTGTCCATTTTTAATGCCCCCTGAATTAGGATTGTTAAAGAAAGCTCCTCAAATCAAGTATAATCCTATCAATCTATATGCAAAAAGTCAAAGATTTATCCTAAATACTTGTAATAATCTTAAAGTAGCGCTACAATAAAAATCATGATATCCATACTAAGAAATCGGGGCATAGCGTTTAAGCTCGTATTTTTTATCCTTTCAAGCTGCGTTATCATTTTCGCATCTATCTTCAGCTATAATTACAGCATTTCCCGGGGGCTACTAATCGGAAAAATCGAAGATGTCGCACAGAACCTTACATCTGGAGCAGCTGGCAAGATCGAAGCAACTCTGCTTCCCATTGAAAAAATCCCGGAACAGCTTGCGTATATTCTTGAAGAATCCTCATTTACGGAGGACGAATTGAAGGGCCTATTGCATTCCATCGTGGAAGGGAATCCTAATATATACGGCGGGGCAATAGCGTTCGAACCGTATGCGTTCAATAAGGATTATGCCTATTTCTCGCCTTATTATTACAGAAAAAACGGCAAGGTACAGTTCGTCGATCTTGGCACAGATGAATATGCCTATCCAAAATGGGACTGGTATAAGATTCCGAAGAAGCTCAACCGCCCCGTATGGATCGACCCCTATTTCGACAAGGGGGGCGGCGGTATCCTGATGGCTACTTATTCGGTCCCCTTCTACAGGACCAGCCAGGGCAGGAAAGAGTTCATCGGAGTTGTTACTGTGGATGTTTCTCTTTCGTGGCTTGAGGAATTTGTCTCTTCGATAAAGGTGGGTGAAACCGGCTACGGATTCCTTATTTCGAATAAAGGAACCCTGATAACACATCCCGATAAAGACCTCGTTATGAACAAAACCCTCGAGGAAGTCGCCAGGACCAGAAACAACCCGGAACTTCTTAAGGTTGGGGGGCAGATGCTGCAGGGTGAAGCAGGTTTCGTACCCGTGAAGAATACTGTTACGAAAAAAGAAACATGGATAGCATTCGCACCCGTCCCCACCACCAGATGGTCTTTGGGCGTCATTTTCCCGAAAGACGAATTGATGGCGCCCCTTCATGCCCTTAACAGGGCTGTTGTACTCATAGGCCTTGTGGGACTGTTTTTCCTGTCGCTGGTAATTATTCTGCTTTCTAATTCGATTACCAGACCCCTCAGGATTCTGGCCCTCAAGACCAGAGATTTAGCCGGAGGTAACCTGGATTTTGAGCTGCCGTCTACCAGATCAAGGGACGAGGCAGGCAGCCTCACTGAATCTTTCAGATACATGAAAAACTCGCTCAAGAAATACATAGAAGAGCTGACAAAGATCACATCTGAAAAGGAAAGGATAGAGAGCGAACTAAAAATAGCCCGCAGGATACAGATGGGTATCTTGCCAAAAATAGCCCCGCCTTTTACGGAAGGCAAGGAATTCAAAATCTACGCCGCAATGAAACCAGCCAGAGAAGTAGGGGGAGATTTGTATGATTTTTACTTTCTCGACGACAAACACCTTTCGTTCGTCATAGGCGATGTTTCAGGCAAAGGTGTTCCCGCGGCTCTCTTTATGGTCATGGCAATGACCTTCATCAAGTCAACTGCCAAGATAATAAAAGAACCCGAAGAGATTTTATCCCAGGTAAACAAGGCGCTTATGCACGATAATGCTTCATGCATGTTCGTTACCGTTTTTTTCGGCATTCTTAATATAGAAACGGGCCAGATATATTATTCAAACGCAGGGCATAACATGCCTCTTGTCCTGCGTAAAGGAAAAGATCCTGAGTTCCTGGAAAGCGACACCGGCTGTGCCCTGGGCGCTTTTGAAGGTGTTACTTTTAAAAAAGGGAAACTGGACTTAGCGCCTGGCGAAGCTTTGTACATGTACACCGATGGTGTTACCGAAGCTATGAACAGGGACAATGAAGAGTTTTCGGAGGAAAGTTTAAAGGAAAAACTAAGGAGCCACAAGGATGACTCCATCAAGAAAATGGTTGAAGGGACTTTTCGGGGGATAGAATCTTTTTCCCAGGGCACGCCACAATCCGATGATATTACGGTGCTTGTTTTAAGGTATCTCGGCAGGAGTGAGGAGGCCTCGGTAACTTCTGGAAAAACTGAGGAGTACCGTATAAAAAATGATATTTCAGATATCCGGAAACTGGCGGATTTTGTGGAAATGTTTGGAAAGAAAACCGGTCTTTCCGGTGATCTGATAAACGACATTAATCTCTCCCTGGAGGAGATCATTCATAATACCATCGCTTATGGATATGAAGATAATTCTGTTCATTCAATAGATGTCCGGATCAGCCTGGAAGGGAAAGAACTGATCCTGAAAGTTGTTGATGATGCGGTGGCTTTTAACCCGCTGGAGGCCCCCAAGCCTAATGTCGACAAACCTATCGAAGAAAGAATTGAAGGAGGGCTGGGGATATTTCTTGTATGTAACATCATGGATAAGATGGAATACAAACGAAAGAAAGACAAAAATATTCTGCTCTTGAAGAAAACGATATAAAATCATTAGGAAAGGGCGTTATGGCACCACTTTTTGAAGAATTGGACTATCAGAAGACTCCGTTGGGGGAACTGGTACTGCGTCGTCGCGAGTCTCCGGCTGTGCCGGATGAGTTGGTGTATGAGGTGACGATCGATGGCGAGATGCTGATGTCCAGCACGGTCAATGCCAGTGAGTTGGCCTTGGCACGGCTGGTTCTGGAGGGGCGAGGCGACCAGCCGTGCGATGTGCTTGTTGGCGGGTTGGGGCTGGGTTATACGGCGGCTGCGGCGTTGGAGTTTCCGAACGTTCGACGGCTGGTGGTTGTTGAGTTGCTTGCACCGGTGATTTCCTGGCACCGCGAGCGGCTTGTGCCGATGGCTGATAAGCTGATCGACGACCCAAGGTGCTCCCTGGTCGCCGGCGACTTTTTCGAATACGTCAAGCCGGGCTCTTCGACTCAGCGGTACGACGCAATTTTGCTGGATATCGATCACTCGCCGGAATTCCTGCTCCATGCCCGGCACGGCGAGTTCTACAATGCCGACGGCCTGCGGGATCTGGCTGACTGCCTTCAGCCGAACGGAGTCTTTGCATTATGGTCGGCCTGGAAGCCGGCGGCGGAGTTCTTTGACGCACTCGGCACGGTATTTCCCTCGGTGCAGGATCACGAGGTGTCATTCTTCAACCCGCATGTGAATGAAATGGATTCGAATTGGGTGATTATCGCCGGGGGCTAGGAAGGCGGCTGTCGATCTGAATCCAAATTAGTCCTATACGTACAACAACCTCGGGTGTACGCTGGGGGAAGAAAGGAAACCATGAGACGCACTAAAATCAATTTTACGGGCTTGCCCTGTGTATGCGCGTGTTTTTTATGCATATGCATTTCTTTTTCATGCGCCCGAGCGCAGGACAAGAAGGATAATCGAACAGCAAACAGACGTAACACGTCACAAAAAATTAAGACGACAGGTAAAATCTATAATGTCGGATTTACCGTATTGGATTTTAAAGTCAAAAGCGGCGGTAAAAACAAGACACTTTCCGTCGCGGTGTGGTATCCCACCAAAGCGACGCCAAGGCTGTATTGCTATGGCGGCCCAACCAACGGCAATATCGCCCTGGACGCCAAACCGCTGGCGAACGGCAAATATCCACTCCTTGTGTTTTCGCACGGCTATGGTGGCGGCGGAATCGCTCCTGTTTTTTTCACAGAATCGCTTGCCGCCAAAGGCTGGATCGTAGTCGCCCCGGATCATAACGACAGGCACTGTGCTGTGCGTAGCAAGACGGGGCCGCAGAAGTTCAGCAGGGGAGGTCTTCTGCGGCACGCCAAACAAATTTCCTCATCCAAACCGGGTGATCGCGGCGATTATCTTTACCGGCTGGATGAAATGCAATGCGCCCTGAACGGCATAATCAAGTCCAGGAAATTTGGGAAACTCATTAACCAGAAAAAGATCGCCGTCGGCGGGCACTCCTTTGGCGGCTTCACCGCGCTGGGACTGTGTGGAACGATTCCGTCCAGAACAGACCGACGCATCAAGGCGGTATTGCTGTTTTCAACCGGTGCCGGAGGCTATCTCTATAAAGCCAAAGAGTTGGCAGCAGTGAAAATACCATCCATGCTGTACATTGGAGAACGTGAAAAAAAGCAGAAACGGGGCGACAAGAACATGGCAAAGCTTACGGAAAAGATATTCAACAATCTTGCAGCCCCCAAATATCTGCTGGAAATCAGAGGGGCAAGCCACTTTTCGTTCACTAACTGTTTTTCCGATACTATCGCGGCGAAATTGCTCAGCGGAACCAATAGGCAATTCGATGTAATCCGCAGGTATTCAATTGCCTTTCTCGAAAAGCATGTGAATGGCAAAACGAATACAAAGTCCGTTCTCGAAAAACAGGATGCAATGCTTTCAGATTATAAACGGAAAAAAGCCTCGCCGTAATTGTTCGGCATCCTTGTTTCACCTGCTGCCACCAGAGTGCTGAACGTGGCTGACAACCTGGTGGAGTGATTTGTCAGCTTTTCCCTTTCTGTAT
>JAIORC010000331.1 GCA_021108335.1 Phycisphaerae bacterium | reverse complement strand
GCCGCAGGAAGTAGACCTCCTACGCAAAAGCGGCACAGGCGGCAAGGATTCGTAAAACGTAAAACGTAAAACGGGAACCAGGTGGCACGGCTTGCTTGCAAGCCGTGTAGAATTACGGGGAGATGTACCGGAAAATTGTTATGCAACAAGTTGCGTAATCTACGGACTCAACAAAATTTTCACATATTCATAGGGTAACAACACAAATTCGCTTGCTTTTGGATGTCATTCAACCTATATTATTTGCCCGTAATCACACTGAATGCTGAACCGCTATAATATTGTCTAGGGTGCGAAGAATGGAGATGGAACCTTACGAATGGAACGTGGTTGTGGTTGGGTATTGGAACCCCGCCATTCTGACCCCTGCAGGGATAGCAAAGAGACTGTTTGGTCTAGAAGAAGGCACACCGATACTCGTAGAGGTACCGATGGGTGGTTTAGCTTCTCCCAGAGTCAAGTACGACGACCTTACTGTGACAGCCGAAGGAGGTAGGCTAGTCGTAAATGTAGACAAACCGATTTTCGCCAACCTTGAGAAAGCAAAGATGGTTGCGGTGCGTGCAATCAATGACTTGCCCGAGACACCCTTCAAGGCTGCCGGTTTCAACGTACGCTACAGGATCAGCGAACCCTCGGATGAACTTCTGGCTGGAACAGAGACTGGTATTGATGCTTTGCTTTCCGATAGTAGTTTTATTATCCAGGCGAAGATTCTCAATCGGTCACTAACTTGGGAGGAGGGAGTTGTCAATCTTACGCTTCACTCAGAGCCAGAAGCGAAGATCGAAATGAACTTTCACAAACAATCGATCGAACAAAAAGAGCTAAGCGATTGGCTTAGCAAGCCGATTGGGCCAGTGGAACAAACAGTATCCAAGATATTGACTAAAGTCATCGACATCAAACCCGAAGGAACAGATAAATGACCGAATCGACTGACTACACCGCAATCTCAGCCCCATATCTGAAGGCAAACACTTTTTCGCCTTCCGATATACTGACCCAGACAAATTCAAGGTCGCCTAGTTCCAGGTCTACAAGCATCAACAAGGTAGAGGACGTGGTCCAAGTACGAATTATTCCCAAGCCACCGCAGCCCTCAGGCGAAGAACTGGGAACCGAATAATCACAACAGATTTCCCCCGCACTCGCATGCACTGGACATACGAATCATTTGACAATAACGAAGATCTGCTTCAGGGGGACATCTTGGAACCCTCGGCTGAGCTCCGATCCGTTCTGGCAGAGGTACACCCCCACTTTCTTAATCCGAAGTACAGCGCATTCCTTCTACTCACGCAATCTTGTGACATGACCATGCGTAAGGGCACATGTGGAACGAGATATCTCTGCATCGCTGTGATAAGGCCCTTGGAGGTGGTTATCCATGACCTGTTTTCGGTTGTGTGCCGCCCGGTAGTAGACGGAGTCTATATCAAAGAGACGAAGGGCGAGGCTCGAAGGCTCTTAGAACGTTTGTTCAACCAGAACGAGCAGGCACTTGGGCTTTTCTACCTTCACGAGGAAACGGAAGCAGGGATTGCAATTCCATCGGTCGCACTACTTCGGGTGGCGGTAACCCTGAAGGTGGAGCACTATGATATAGTGCAAAGCGCGCGTTCTGGTAGACTGTGCTCAGAATTCAGGAGCAAGTTGGGCTGGTTGGTTGGCAATACCTATTCTCGCATCGGTACTCCAGACTGGACCGACCCTCCAGAGCGAAGCGACCAACTTAAAAAATTAATACGGCAATGGGTCGACCACCAAGAAGATCCGTTAGCCCCAATGTGGGTGCCTGAAGCCTGGGTGAGGGCTGCGAAGGATTCGGGAGTGTCACTTAAGGACTTGAGTAAAGGGAAACTGGAGACTGTATTACAGGCGTACAAGCCCATCCCTGCCAAGCAGAGGATCATCGAACAGGCCGTGCGAGTGTTCGGAGAATTGTGCGATCTTGATAACGAGACCGCAAAGAAAATTCGTAACAGACTCGAAAATGATTCGAGATTTTCGAAAGCAATGCGGGATGCCAAACAAGAGTAGGTGGGTGGTATGAGGAGCCTGTCAAAAGCCGTCGGGGTGTATGTTTCTTCCGGCGCATAGTGCTATGGCTAGGGCGTCGGCTACGTCTGGGGGTTCGGGGATTTTGTCCAGCCGGCAGACGCTCTGGATGGCTAGCTGCATCTGCCGCTTGCCGGCGTGGCCGTTGCCGGTGAGACTCTTTTTGACCTTCGTAGCGGCGAGGCTGCGAATCGCCACGGACGCCTGGGTGGCTGCGAGCATGATAACCCCGCGGGCATGGCCCATGATGATACTCGTCCGCGGATGGGCGTAATGGGCGTAAAGCTGCTCGACGGCGACGACGTCCGGCTTGATTTCGGCGATGATTTCCCGCAGGTCGGTATAGATTTGCGATATTCGCACGGCGAGGTCGGCTTTGGCGTCGGTGCGGATTGTGCCGGCTTCGATAATCGCCGGTGTGCCGCCGCCGGACGGCCCGAAAAATTCCACCGCCCCGTAGCCGGTGATGTTCAACCCCGGATCAATGCCGAGCACGCGATATCCGCCGCTACCTTCCATGGCGGTATGGTAACGCACAAGGCCCCGGCTATAAAGGTTAAACGGACGGCCCGCGAAAAACTTCTGCGCTCCCGCGAGACAAAACACATGGTCCCCAGGGGATTATGCCACCCAAACCAAAACAAATCCTAAACGCGAAGGGTGTCGCGGAGCCACAGTTTCTGGTAGGCCGGGTCTTGACCCGGCGATTGCATGGCACATGCAACAAGTTCGTCCAATTCGGGTTAGTCGCGGTGAAAAACACGTTTTTCCAAAGACGTGTTGTCAGAGGGAATTTCCATAAAAAAGGCTTCGCCTTTTTTCCGCCGGGTCAAGACCCGGCCTACGGAAACGGGTAAAAACATGAATTGGGGAAATCACATCAGGTCGGGTGCCATGCTTCTGCTTGCAGAAGCATGCCGTTTCGCATTCCTCATGGCGACCCCTTCGGTGTCGCCATGCCACCCATCGCGCGAGATTTGTATGCCACTGGCGTTAGATTTTTCGCCAGGTTGTGCCTTCGGGGCTGTCGAGGATTTCTATGCCCATTGTTGTTAGCTGGTCGCGAATTTCATCTCCCCGGGCGTAGTCTTTGTTCGCGCGGGCGGTGTTTCGCTCTTCTATTAGGGTGTCGATTTGCGAGAGCGTTTCGTCGGCAATGGTCTCTGCCTGCATGGCGGCTATGCCAAGCCCAAGGACGTCGTCCATCGCCAGCAGGGTTTTGTAGATTTCCGCTCGGTCGGAGTCGGTGTCTTTCGCGACGGCCCACATCGCTGCCAGTGCCCGCGGCATGTTCAGGTCGTCCTCGACGGCGGCTTGGAACTGGGCCATGTGAGATTCTATCGGCTTGACGGTTTCCCTGTCGGCGGAGTTGTCGAAGTCGGATTTTCGTTCGACTACGATTCGCTGGAGATTTTTTATGGCGCTGGCGGCGGCGTCGAGGCCTTCGAAGCTGAAGGCCAATTGCTGGCGGTAGTGGGCACCGAGCAGGAAGTACCGGTAGGCGATGGGGTTATAGCCCTTTTCGATCAGCCGGTCCATCGTGAGGAACTCGCCGGAAGACTTGCTCATCCTGCCGCCGCTGCCGTTGGTTTTGGCCATCGTGAGGAATTCGCCGTGCATCCACCAGTTGCACCACTTGTGCCCCAGTGCGCACTCGGCCTGGGCGATTTCGTTGGAGTGGTGCACGTTTACGTGATCCACGCCGCCGCAGTGAATGTCCAGACGCGGGCCGAGGTACTTGATCGCCATGGCGGAGCATTCGATATGCCAGCCGGGGAAACCCACGCCCCACGGGCTTGGCCATTCCATCAGCCGCTGCTGATCTTTGGGGGAAAATTTCCAGAGGGCGAAGTCGGTGTAGTTTTTTTTGTCGCCCATTTCCACGCGTTTGCCGGCTTGGAGGCCTTCGATATCCAGCCGGGCCAGCTTGCCGTAGTCATCCAGCTTACTCGTGTCGAAGTAAATGCCGTCGGACGTGCGATACGTGTAGCCCTTCTCTTCGAGAATCTTCACCTGGTCGATCTGCGTGTCGATTTCGTCGGTAGCCTTGCACCAGACGCTCGGTTCGAGAATGTTCAGCCTGCCGATATCCCGCTGGAACGCCTGCAGGTAGAATTCGGCAAGTTCCCAGACGGTTTTGCCTTCGCGGGCAGCCCCGAGGGCCATCTTGTCCTCGCCCTCGTCGGCATCGGAAACCAGGTGCCCCACGTCGGTTACGTTCATAACGTGGTTGACCTCGTAGCCTTCCATCAGCAGCGCCCGCTTGAGGATGTCTTCAAAGACATACGTCCGCAGGTTGCCGATGTGGGCGTAGTTGTAGACGGTCGGCCCGCAGGTGTAAAGGCTGGCTTTACCGGGAGTTATGGGCGTGAATTCGTCCACGCCACGCGTCATCGTATTGTAAAGTTTCAGACTCATTTTCAATTTTCCACGATTTTTTGTTATCTGTTTATCTAAATTTACCTAAAACAGTTCGAGGACGTCCCATTCCATCAGCCACCACATCAGCAGGACAGCCAGTATTAGTGACGCGAAGGCGATTTTGCTGCGATGTTTTCTTGTCCATGGCCCGGAGGTAATCCATTGCCCGCAGTTTGGGCAGCGGTCTGCGCCGGCATAGATTTCCGCGCCGCAGGATGGGCAGGTTCGGGTATCGGTGGCATCGTCGTCGAGCAGGTCGTCGTCTTCCGGGCCTGGGCCTTCGGGGTCGTAATATTCTTCATCGTGTTGCATTGTAATATTCTTTTGTTTTGGGTGGTTGGTGGTTTTGCTCTTTCATTTAGCGTGGTGGCCTTCCCAGGCCACCACGGCACAGGTTGCAAACCTGTGCCACCTATACCCGCCGCACGGATTTTTTAATTTTTACATGTCTCTCAGCAGTACGTTTGCCATTACAGCGATACCTTCAGCCCGGCCTATGAATCCCATGGTCTCGTTGGTCTTGGCCTTTACGGAGACGCAGCCGGGTTCGATGTTGAGTATTTCGGCGATATTGGCGGCGATGGCGGCTTTGTGCGGGCCTAGCTTCGGCGATTCGGCGAGTATGGTTATATCGCAGTTGCCGACGGAGTAGCCGGCGTCGGCAGCCAATTTGTTGGCGTGGCGTAGGAAGACGGCGCTGTCGGCGTTTTTGTATTGCGGGTCGGTATCCGGGAAGTGCTCGCCGATGTCTCCTGCCGCCAGGCCGCCCAGGATGGCGTCGGTCAGGGCGTGGAGCACCACGTCGCCGTCGCTGTGCGCGGCGAAGCCTTTTTCGTGTTCAATACGCACGCCGCCGAGCGTCAACGGCCCATCGCCGGCGAATCGATGCGAATCATAGCCAAATCCGATACGAATCATGCCGCCCAGAGTAGTCGAAAACCAATTAAATGACAAGATTCTCTCAAATTCCAAATTAAGTCGCTGCTCGCTTATTCCGATGATTCTTTTGAACGCCGTTGTGCGAAGAATGTGTATCTATACCCAGAGATTTGGCTGTGGGGTCGGGGGCTGATATGGGTAACGCCGGACTTGTTTTCGCATTTGGGAATAACGCCCGAATGAAAGAGATCGCCTCATGCCCCAATTCTTCGGGGGAGGAATGTTTTCATGGCAAGGACTGGGGGTAAAATTGGACAGCCATCGTCAGACTCCGCAAAAATTGACGACGTGGCGGGGGTGGCGAAGCGGCGGAGCCGGCAGTTCGCGATATTTATGCTGCTGGTGCTGTGGATTCCCGTTTGCGCGGGGATTTTCTTTTTGGAGGTTGTGCTGCACAGGCCGTTGGTTCTGGGGGCTGTCTTTATATCGCTGAATGGCTTATTGATTCTGGCTTTGCAAAAAATCATGCGGGATCACCTGCGGAAAGCACTTCGGGATCGTACCTGTCTGCTGCGGAAGGAAGTTATCCGGCGGGAACACGCCCTTGTCGAAAACGAAGCGAAATTTCTGAACATGTTTTACGCCTCCACCGATGCCGTTTTTCTGCTGTCGGAAGGGCGGTTTGTGGATTGTAACCAAGCGGCGATGAAGATGTTCGGGTATGCCGGCAAGGAAGAAATACTGTCTTCTCCGTGGCAGATTTCCCCGGAAAAGCAGGCCGACGGACGGCTGTCCGGTGAAAAGGCCGAAGAGATGAACTCAATAGCCTTTGCCCAGGGATCGCACCGTTTCGAGTGGCTTTTTTGCCGGGCGGACGGCGAAGATTTTCTGGCGGAAGTAACGCTGACCGCCATCCCGTTAAGCGGCAAAGAAGTTCTCCATACCGTTGTAAAGGATGTTACCGAACATAGACAGATTGAGAAAAATATCCGACGGGCCAAGCGGCAGTGGGAACGTACCTTCGACGCCGTGCCGGACATGATTTCTCTCACGGACGCACAGCACACGATTATTCGTGCGAACAAGGCGATGGCCAATGAGCTTTCGATGCCCGTGCAGGATGTTATCGGCAAAAAATGCAGCCAGTTGATCCATCATACCAATTGGCCACCGGATTTTTGTAAACTTGTCCAAAGTTTCAACGACGGGCAGAGTCACGATTGCGAATTTCATGATGAAGGTGGTGGCAGGGATTTCTGGGTAACGGTTTCGGCAATTTACGACGACAAGGGAAAATTCCGCGGGTCGGTTCGCATTATTCGCGATATTACCAAGCACACGGAAGCCGAGCGTGAATTGAAGAAGAATGTCGAGGAGCTTGAGCAGTTCAATCGCCTGGCGATCGGGCGGGAACGGCAGATGGTGGAGATGAAGAAGCAGATGAACGAGCTGGCGTCCAAGGCCAATCTGCCGGTTCCGTACGACCTGGGCTATTTCGCCAACCGGGAATCGCAGCGGGGCGTCGAGGGGCTTTCGGAAAAAGAGGTGATGAACCTGGCCCGGATTGCCCTGCTGAATATGGTCGACGATCTGGCCCGGCGGGAAAAGGAACTCAAGGCCTCGCGGGATACTTCCGAAGATTCGAAACGCGAACTGCAAAAAGCCAACGAGGAGATGGAAGACGCCATCGCCCGCGCCAACGAGATGGCGGTGGCTGCGGAATCCGCGAACGTCGCCAAGAGCGAGTTCCTGGCGAAGATGAGCCACGAAATCCGAACGCCGATGAATGGGGTTCTGGGCATGACGGAATTGGCCCTTGAAACTGATCTCACCAACGAGCAACACGAATATCTGAGCCTCGTCAAACAGTCCGCCGATTCGCTGTTGGAGGTGATTAACGATATCCTGGACTTCTCCAAAATCGAGGCAGGCAAACTTTCGCTGGAGAAAGTCGAGTTTAATCTGCGTGATTGCGTCAACGAGGCGGTTTGCCCGCTGGGTGTTCGTGCCAATACCGGAGGGTTGGAACTGCTGAGTTTTGTCGAGCATGATACGCCGGATACGTTGATTGGAGATCCGTTGCGTCTGCGGCAGATTCTGGTGAATCTCGTCGGCAATGCTATTAAATTTACCGAAAATGGGGAAATAGAGGTCAACTTATCGAGTGTCTCGCGGCAGGGGCAATCTATTACGCTCCAGGTAAGCGTGCGGGATACTGGAATCGGAATTCCGTCGGATAAGGTTGATTCGATTTTCGAGGCATTCGAGCAGGCGGACGGTTCGACTACCCGGCAATATGGCGGGACGGGCCTGGGGCTGCCCATTTCCGCACAACTGGCTGAGATGATGGGCGGACGAATATGGGTGGAGAGCAAATCGGGTGAGGGAAGTACGTTTTATGTTACCTGTAATTTCGAATTGAGCCTGGAGGCGTCCGACGAAAAAGACGCCGTAGACTTGGGTTGTCTTGCCGATATGCCCGTGCTGATAGTGGATGATAACGCGTCCAGCCGCCGGATTTTCGAGGCGAATCTGAGCAGTTGGGGCATAACGCCCCACGAGATTCCCGGCGGAGAGGCGGCGTTGAGGTATCTGCGGGACGCGGTTTCACGCCGGCAGGGTTTCCCGTTGGTTCTGCTGGACGTGCACATGCCCGAAATGAATGGCCTGGACGTATTGAAGGAAATCCGGGCGAATCCGGGGCAATACGGTACGCCCAAGGTGATTTTGCTTTCCTCCAAGTCTATTCAAGGCCAGAACAGTTTTGTGTCCAGTCTGTCGCCGGATGGGCAGCTCATGAAGCCGGTCCGGGCTGGCGCACTGTTGAAAATGATTTTGAATGCCATGAATTACGCCCAGACCGATACCGATAACAATGTGGCGGCAACTGCTTCCAGCCAACACGATGAGACAGGCGGAAGCCTGAACATACTCCTGGCTGAAGATAATCCGGTTAATCAGACGTTGGCGGTCAGGTTCCTGGAGAAAATGGGCCATGCCGTCAAGGTGGTCGGCAATGGCAGGCTTGCGGTCGAAGCTCTGGCAGAGGAGACGTTCGATATGGTGCTGATGGACGTACAGATGCCGGAAATGGACGGCCACGAGGCTACCGCTCATATTCGGCTGGACGAACAGGGCAGCAACCGTCATCAGCGGATTATCGCCATGACCGCTCACGCCATGAAAGGCGACCGGGATAAGTGTTTCGAGGTGGGGATGGACGGATACGTTTCCAAACCGATACGTCTGGATGCACTGCGGGAAGAAATCCTGCGGGTCATGACGGAAGTGGACGGTGGGGCTGTGGCGGCGGCAAAAGCAGCATCGGCTGAGCAGGTCTTGGGTTCCCCCGTATTTTCGTCATTGCCTCCGGCGAACGACGACAAGCTTATTTTCGACGAAGCCGATGCGATCGAGCGGATGGACGGCGATACGGAAATGCTGAAGGAACTGCTGGAATTGTTCCAGGAGCACAGCGAATCCATGATTACCATGATTTGGGAGGCGTTGGCAGCCCATGATTGTGAACTGCTGGCCAAGGCGGCCCATACGCTCAAGGGGGCGATGGGCAATGTTTCGGCCAAGGCGGCACAGGCGGCGGCTTTGCAGGTTGAAACCCTTGCCAAGGCAGGGGATATCGTTGCTGCCGGAGAGGCGGCGGCCAGGTTGCAGCAGGAATTGGCGAGATTCCTGGCCTTTATCAGTGAGAAGCAGACAGGAGCGAAATCATGCGAGTTCTAATTGCCGAAGATGACCCGATTTCGCAGCGGATACTACAACGCACGTTGATGAAGTGGGGCTACGACGTAATCGTAACCAACGACGGTGCAGAGGCTTGGGAGCAATTCCAGCTTGCCGATACGCCGAGATTGGCGATTCTGGACTGGATGATGCCAAAAATGGACGGCCCGGAGGTTTGCCAACGTGTTCGAGCGATGGAAGGCGGGGAGTATTTTTTTATTCTCCTGCTGACGGCAAAAGATCGGATGGAAGATATCATCGCCGGGCTTGAGGCCGGGGCGAACGATTATGTCATAAAACCCTTTAATTCAGGGGAGTTACGTGTTCGGGTGCAATGCGGACAGCGAATTGTGGATTTGGAGAGGGAACTGCTGACTGCCCAGGAAACACTGCAAAAACAGGCGACCCATGATGCCCTTACGGGATTGTTGAATCGGGGGGCGGTGTTTGACGAGCTTAAACGCGAGGCATCCCGTGCCGAACGGCTTGGCAAACCCATAGCCGTTGCCATGGTGGACCTGGATCACTTCAAGACTGTCAATGACACTTACGGTCATGCCGCCGGCGATGCGGTTCTCGTCGAAGCGGCAAAGCGTATACACGCGGAGTCGCGGGCGTATGACGTGGTTGGGCGGTACGGCGGCGAGGAGTTTCTTATCATGTTGCCGGAGACCGGTTCTGATGACGCGGCTATCCAGGCAAACCGTCTGCGGGAACATCTTTGCGGCGAGCCTATTGTCTGCGGAAACAACGCCCTGATTGTAACAGCCAGCATCGGAATCGCTGCGACGGATCGGCTTGGGCAGGTAAGCATGGACGAACTGCTCAATGCCGCCGATGAGGCGCTGTACCGCGCCAAGGAAAACGGACGGAATCGAGTTGAGTCGGCGGAGAACGTGCCGCACCCCGCCGGTACGTGATATCCGGGCAAGAACACGACTGGCAAGTGGCCCGTGCCACCAGACATTTTCCGTTCCCCATTCCCCGTTTTTCGTTTTTCCAGTTTTCCCCGGTTCCCAGTTCCTGTTTCCTGTTTTACCCGTTCTTGTTTTTCCCGGTTCCCGTTTTAAAAAAACTGTTGACGCTCAAGATATGGGCGGGTAGATTCATGTGCGCCCTATATGTTGGGGCAGGGACGATTGACCCCGGGAGACGTCGGCCATGCAATGTCCATTTTGCGGGCAGGATAAGGATAAGGTGATAGATTCCCGCAGTTGCGAGGGCGGGAAGGTGGTGCGCAGGCGGAGAAACTGCCTTGAGTGCAGCCGCCGGTTCACCACCTACGAACGGGTCGAGGAAACCATCCGTCTGAGCGTGGTGAAGAAGGACGGTTCCCGCGAGCCTTACCAGCGGGAAAAGGTAATCGTCGGGTTGGAGCGGTCGTGCTACAAAAGGCCGGTCAGTAACGACCAGTTGCGGCAGATTGTCGAAGCGGCTGAGGAACAGATATTCAAGAATTTCGACAAGGAAGTGCCCTCCAGTTTCATCGGCGACGCCATAAGCGCCCGGCTTCGCGAGTTGGACAAAATCGCATATGTGCGATATGCCAGCGTTTATCGCGACTTTACCGACGTGGGCGACCTGATAAGCGAGGCTCAGGAAGTAAAGCACGACCCCGTGGTCGCACCGGAACAAAAGGATTTGTTTGACTGACAAAATGGTGGCACAGGTTTGTAACCTGTGCGAATGGTGGTAGTACCAGAATAAGGAGATTCTGGCATGGGAACACGGAAGATTTCAGTACGGAAGATTACAGTTCGCAAGCGTGATGGGCGGACCGAGGGCTTTGACGTGGAGAAGCTTGCCGGGTCGTTGTGGCGGGGGCTTCAGCCGGCAGGGGGTGCGTATCGCGACGCCAGGGAACTTGCTCTGGCCATCAGAATTTACCTCCACCGCAAGCGCCGCCGGTCGATTCCCAGCGCGGCGATTTTCGAAATGGGCCTGAAGGTTCTCCGCCGCGTCCGCAGGGGTCCCGCTGCCGAACTGCTGGAACTGCACCGGACGCTTAGAACCGTCCGCCGCCGGCTGTTGCGGATCAGCCACGACGACGGCAACGTTACGCAGTGGGACAAAAGCTGGGCGGCGAATCTGGCGGTGGGGATATGGCAAATATCGCCCGCCACAGCCCGCATCATCGCCGGCGAAATCGAACTGGACATCCTGCCCTGCGAAGAGACGGAAATCTCCCGGCGTAGCCTCTTGGAGAGGCTGAATCGCAGAGTAGCCGAATACGGCCTCGCCGACGCAGTGCCCGTCCGGTAAGTAAAAAACAGGCTGGAGACCGGAGGCCGGAGACTTGAGGCCGACGGGACGGGTGGCCCCCTGGGGGACGAATGGCAAAAAGCTTGCTCTCCATGTTGTTGGGTGGCATGGCGGATGGCATTGTTTTGAATTATGATATGTCGGGTGCCATGCTTCTGCTCGCAGAAGCATGCCGTTCCGCAAGGTGGCCAGGAATGGCAAAAAGTTCGCCTCCCACGTTGTTGGGTGGCATGGCGACACCGCAGGGGTCGCCATGATGAATGGCGCAGAAATTGAGAATGCGAATAGGCTGGAATGGTTGCATGTACCATGCAATTGCCGGGTCAAGACCCGGCCTACGAAAACTGTACAAAATCGAGAGAAATTGAATGGCAAAAAGTTCGCCCCCTATTTTGAAGAAGATTGACTCCGAAGCCAAGGACGTTCACGCGAAGATCAACAAAAAGTCCAAGCCGGAAATGAAGTTGCCCATCCGGTCGTTGTCGAACGTGAAATATCGGCCTAAGGAGGGGTATTTCCAACTGTTGGGCAAGAACAAGATTCGCACACTGACGGTCAACACCGTCAAGACGTTCGCCCAGACGCTGAAGATGCTGGCGATGAGCAAGGATCTGGTGGAGACGGGGCGTCATTCGACGAAGCGGGAGGCGTATTACCAGGCGTATAACTGGGGAGCCGCTGCGTTCGCCGGCCAGGAGGAGTCCGACACGGTCATGGACGACGCCGAGGCTATGCTCGGGGTCAATCGCGAGCAGATGCATTTCCGTGCCGACGAGCACGGCGGGGAGGTCGCCGGCGAGTTGACAGTCGTCGACCGCGACCGCCGCACGAAAAAGCTCATCGAAATCGACTGCACAGCCTTCGGCAGCGGAGCCTATTCCATACCCACGGTGGTGGAGGAGTTGAAGTTCAAGACCAGTGCGAAGTTCATTCTCGCTGTGGAAACCAAGGGTATGTTCGAGCGGCTGGTGGAGGAGGATTTTTACGACAAGTACCACTGCATCCTGGTATCGATGGGCGGCGTGCCCAGCCGGGCCTGCAGGCGGTTCATCCGCAGATTAGCCGACGACAAAAAGCTGCCCGTCTACGTCTTCACCGACGGCGACCCGTACGGGTATTTCAATATCTACCGCACGCTCAAGGTCGGCAGCGGCAACGCCGCGCACCTCAACGAGTATTTCTGCGTACCGCACGCGAGATTTTTGGGCGTAACCCCCGACGACATCAAGGCCTACGATTTGCCCACGCACCCGCTGAAGGAAGTGGACAAAAAGCGGGCCAACGACGCCCTGAAGAACGACCCGTTCATCAAGCATTACAAGGCTTGGCAGAAGGCGATCCACAAGATGCTGCACATGGGCGTCCGCGTCGAGCAGCAGGCCCTGGCCAAGCACGGCCTGGAGTTCGTCGCCAGAGAATACCTGCCCAAAAAACTAAAAGAAATCTCAAAATTCCTACCGTAAATCCCGGGCCGAAGGCCATGAAAGATAGACTGGTGGCACAGGTTTGTAACCTGTGCAATTTCCCACGACATCGGGTGCCGTGGCGGGAGCGAAGCGACAGCCACGATAATCGTCGGGTGGCATGGCTTGCTCGCAAGCCATGTGTTGTTTTGCCTCCCACGATATTGGGTGGCATGGCGACACCGAAGGGGTCGCCATGATTGGCCCAGAAAAAAATATCGGGTGGCATGGTCAGCGGTGATAGCCGATGGCCATGAAAGATAGATACACGACGGCGGATGGTCTGTTGGGTGGTTTTGAGGAAGGGATGTCGCAGAAATTGTAAATCGATCTTTCATGGCTATCCCGCAAAAAACGCGGGCTAACCATGCCACCCGATATCGTGGGAAATTGTTGGGTGCCATGCTTCTGCTTGCAGAAGCATGCGGTAAGAAAACGCGTAGATGTGGCCCTCCCCCCCTTGGGGCAGGCCTGGAGAAAAGATAGACGAAATAATATCGCACACTGTCGATAACCGTATCTGGAAAGGAAATTTAAATGCGTAACACTGGTTTAATCGTCGTTATTTTGCTCGCGGTTTTGTCGGCCGGTTTTTTGCCCGGTCTGGCCATGGCTGCGGATACCCCCAAACCGGCAGCCGCGGTTGCCAAAACGCCGGCGGCGAAGCTGGACATCACCATTTCCAAAGAGACGACGTATATCCTCGGACCGATTAACGAAGACGGCACCGTCAACTATCTGGCGTATTTCAACAACAAGTACTCCAAGGGAGTTACGAAAGACAATAACGCGTTCGTGCTGCTGCTGAAGGCATTCGGGCCGAGCATGATTGACGAGAAGGTGCGGGGCAAGGTGCTCAAAAAATTGGGGATAGAATCGCTCCCTGCCAAGGGCGAGTATTTCATACGCTGGTATGATTATGTCCCCACAATCGAGCCAAAAGAAAACGCCGGCATACCAGTGGACTACTATAAACAATTTGGCAAGGCTGGAAGCGGGCCATGGTTGGCGAAGGACTATCCGATAATCGCCGATTGGCTCAAGAAGAACGAAAAGCCGCTGGCCCTACTGCAAAAGGCCGCGCAACGCCCCAGGTATTTCGCGCCTTTGATGTCCCCGTTTGCGCCCGAAGCCTTGGTACTTGAAGCCTTCTTTTTTCGTTTTACAATGCAATGCCGATACTTTGCCAAGGCGATGGCTTGTCGAGCCATGCTTAAGTATGGCTCTGGCGATGTTACAGGTGCATGGGCGGATTTGGCGGCCGTTCGAAAAATGGGCCGACATCTTTACCAGGGGCCTTTTCTCATCGATTATTTAATAGGGAGGAGCGTAAACGAAACAGCTTGTGATGGGATGGCAAAGATAGCGGTCAGTGGCAAATTAACCGCAAAACAGGCAAAACGGTTTCTCGCAGAAAATAACACGCTGCCGCAACCGGATATTTTTCCGGCGATAACAAATGAACGCTTATTTGCATTGGATATGATTTTATTTATCGCCAGAGGTGGTTCGCCGGATGTTTTTTATCTTCTCGACAGCCCTGAGGAAATCGCCAAAAAAGCAACGCTGAGGCCTGAGTCAAAGGCTGCGCCGCTGAACATGATCGACTGGGACGAAATACTGCGAACGGCAAATTGTCTGTATGACAGACAAATGAAAATATTTCGTATTGCAAATACTTCTGAGAGGAAACAGGCTCATGAAAAATTTGTCAAGGAAATGCGGAAATTAAGTCCTGATTCTGAAGACACGGCAAACCATGCGCCAACAGACATATTGGGGCCACAGAAAAAAAAATCTGACAGACTCAAGGCCCTCATTGACAAGGCCAGGAAGTCAAAACCGCGGGAACGCAAACAAATTACACAGGAAATGACCAAAATCCTTCTTGCTGGTGCGTTTGATGAGACCTACGCAAGTTATTCCCGTGTAATCACGTTTCACGAATCCGGGATTATGCGTGACGAGCTTGTTGGGGTTGCGTTGGCGCTGGCGGCGTACAAGGCCGAGAAGGGTGCGTATCCTCAAAAGCTCGCGGAATTGTCGCCGGCGTATCTGAAGGCGATCCCGGCAGACCGGTTCTCCGGTAAGCCGCTGATTTACAAGACCCGTGGCAAAGGGTATTTGCTGTACAGCGTCGGAATGAACCTGAAGGACGACGGCGGCAAAAAAGAGGGCGATAACGGCGATATCATAATCGAGGCAAAGCGCTGAGTCTGTAGGTTATGCAGCTTGCTGCATAACGGAAATTACGACACAGATTGCACCTGTGCCACCGGCGTTGGCCGTCTATCTTTTCCCCAGGGGGGCTCCCGCGACATCATTTCATTTCAATAATCTTATGCATGGGAAGCGTTTTAATATTGACGAACATATCTCGCCATGAGGAATCCCATGCATGATTCTGCAGGCAGTAGCGTGATATCCGATATTCTTCCTTAATTTCAGAGACGACTAATCTGCCATTTCCAAAATTTATTGCTTGACAGGATGAAGGATTCCGGCTACGATGAAACTGAAGCGGTTCAATAAAGCGGTTCATTTGAATATTTAACAAGGCGGTTTGTCGAGGAAAATGCGTTGGCGGTTACTATAAGCGACATAGCGAAGAAGGCTTCGGTTTCGGTGGGCACGGTTTCTCACGTGCTCAACAATCGCCCCAGCGTCGGTTCAGAGCGTAAGCAGCGGGTTTTGGCGGCAATAGAAGAGTTGGATTTTCAGCCGAACCGTTGGGCACGCAGGATGGCTAAGGGCCAGAAGAATCAGCAGACCGGCCAGATCGCGATGGTGTTTCTCAATCTGTCCGAGTGGGTAAAGCATGCGTTTTGCACACTGCAGTACATTCAAGGTGCTCAGCAGGAAATCGCCGATTCCGGGCGAGAGTGCCTTTTTCTCACGTGGAACGAAAAACCTGGCGACGATACGGTTCCGCATACTCTGCTTAATGGGGAAATCGACGGTATAATCGTCAAGGGCGAACCGCAAAGCGAGACCAGCAAGTATTGGCTGAGTCGCTTTACGAGGGTATGGCTTAATCCCGGCAACAACATATCGTCTGACGACTGTGATTGCATAATGGTCGATTATCAAACGGGAATCCGCAATACTATTGCATACCTTGCATCTCGTGGGCACCGCCGGATTGCGATTGTAAGTCCAGAGGACACTCTTTTCTTTCCATCCAAGTTAACCGGTTATAAGCAGGCGGTTAAAGAATTAGGCCTTGATGTTGATGACGAATTGATTCAAGTTCGCAACATTCTGCCGGAATACGATTGCGGCTGGGCCGTCGACAATCTCTGGTCACTTTCCAAGCCTCCTACGGCGATTCTCAGTAACGACTATTCCTGCAGTGGGATTTACAAGGCCTTGATTGCTCGCGGCCTGAATATTCCCCAGGATGTGAGTGTCGTCGGGTATGAAGGCTCGCTGGAACATTGCGAAGCACTCGTACCGAGGCTTACTTCAATGAATATAGGTTCCTTGGATATCGGAAAGGCCGCAGCCAGGCAATTGTTCGAGCGAATCAAAAACCCGCAGGAGTACACTCGCAAGCTTTACATTCAAGGCCGGATGGTTGAAAGGGAATCCGTGAGAAAACTGTAACAGATGAAAAAATAAAAAAGAAATGGAAATAGAGGAATTTTGAAGGAAAGGAGCAGAATTGATGGTTGGGAAAAGTTGGAAGGTTGATTGTTGGAAACAGTGGAGTGCTTCGGGAACAACGAAGCCGAAAGAAAACTTTGATGTTTGGAATAACTCTTACACAAGGAGCAGAAAGATGAAAAACGTACTATTGGCATTAGTGATGGTAGCGTTGTTGGTTGGCGCGCAGACAGCGGTGGCGGATACGGTTAGTTTCCAGCAGGGTGTTGTAAATGACTTTTCTGGTGGGAGTGCGTATACCGGAACCGAAGACAATTATACGTACAGCCCCACTGCAAGCCAGAACCATGGCGGAAACCAGACTATCTGTGTTCGTATTGCAGATGCTGCACAGGGTGGTATGCGCACTACCCTGCTCAGGTTTGATCTCACCAGTCTTGCGGGAAAAACCATCACCAGTGCAAAGCTGAAGCTGAGAGCATATACAACCACTCATACAGCGACAGATATCTCTCTTCATGCGATAGTTGCCGCCAATAAGGATTGGGTGGAAGGCACCACCGCCTCTGGAACACAGGCCGGTAGTAGCTGCTGGAGCCACGCACAATACAGCACCAGCGCCTGGGCAGGTGGTTCGAATGGTTGTGGTGTAGTAGGTACTGATTGTGGTACTGCGATTGATACGGTTCCGACCGCCCCCGCCAGCGGAGCGGTGGATGAGTGGGACATAACCGATGCCACTACTATTGCACTGATGAATACCTGGATTACCAGTCATGATGATAACGCCGGTTTTGTACTCAAGTGCGCAACTGGATGGGCTGCTTATCGCAGCAGCGAATATGGCACGGTATCAGCAAGGCCGGAATTGGAGATTACGTATACTCCCGAGCCGGCAACGATGACGTTGCTTCTGCTTGGTCTGCCGTTAGCCCTTCGCCGTAGACGGAAATAAAAAGAGTTAGAGTTAGTGTGTTAATGTTTTTGTCTTTTTCATTTTGTGTGTCGGGGCATGGCGGTTTCGTGCCCCGGCACACACTCCTGCTTCAACAACGGAAATTACGGAAAGACATGCCGGGAAATTGTTATGCAACGAGTTGTCTAACCTACTCGGCTATTTTGCACTGTCTTTAATCGCCCGGAACATCGCCATCAGATTCTCCAGTGGTGTGCTTGCCTGGATGTTGTGAATGGTGTTAAAGACGAATCCTCCGCCGTCGTTGAAAATCTCGATCCGCTGGCGGACTTCGTTATAGACCTCCTCGGGCGAGCCGAAAGGCAGGGTGTGTTGCGTATCGACTCCGCCGCCCCAGAAGACCAGATCGCTGCCGAATTCTTTCTTCAGTTGTTTCGGGTCCATATTTTCCGCCGAACATTGCACCGGATTGAGGATTTCGAAACCGTCCTCGATGAGCAGTGGAATCAGCGGCATGATGCTGCCGCAGGAATGCTTGAGTGTTTTCCAATTGGTGTGCTCGTGAATGGCGGCGTTTATCTGTTTGTAATATGGGCTGTATAATTCGAGGTAGGCTTCGCAGGAGAGAAACGGCGATCTTTGCGTGCCGAAATCGGTCCCGCAGACCATCGTCGCCTGCACGTGGTCGCCGATGGCTTTGCCCAGCCGCTCGATGTTTGCAATGGCGATTTCCGTCTGCCGCCGGAATATTTCGTGAACGTAGTCTTTTCGAATGGCTGTGGAGATATACCATTCTTCCACGTCCCGGATACCCTTGGGATGCTCGAGGGCCGGCCCGGGAAGCAGGGCGATGTCGCCCAGGGCGGCTCCCGGCAACATGGAAATAATTCCGAACTCGGTCTGGGTAGCCAGTGCCTCGGCCTTATCGGCCAGTTCCTGGACTTCCTCATCACTCAGGATGCCGAATTCTACGCAGTTGTCGGTGGGGTCGAGCTTGTCCTCGTCGATGGGTTCCTGGCGGCTGATCGAATCGAAATAGAACCCGTCCTTCGGCATCCTGCCGCTTGGCGGAGCGGTCGTGTCGCCCTTGGGATAGGCCAGCAGCTCGCCTTTTTCATTGGGCGTCGTACTAAAGCCGGCGGGCACTTCCACCGGAGTCCCGTCAAACAGCGTGAAGGGCTTCCAGTCGGAGTTTTCATAGCCGAACATATTTTTGGGGCCCCACAGGCCAATCACGTCAATTCCCAGAGCCTCCCGCAGTTTGTCGTCCACTTCGCCGAGCATCTGGTAGGGTTCGTGGACTCGTACGCGATAGTTTTCCTCGCCGAGGACGGCTTGGCGAAGTTTCGAAAGCGTGCTGGCTGAGATGCCCGAAACGGGCGTAGCCCCCATGTCCAGGCAAACGCGGTCCGGCTGGCAGTGATTCAGAGTGGCTTCAAAACGCTGACGTGAATTCATGATTGGGTTTCCTTGTTCTCAAAATGTGATATCGCCCCGAATGATGTCGAAACAGTATTAACATACCCATTTTCGCAGGTACGGCGGCAGGGCATTGGGGTGTTACGATTGACGTTGATAAATGTAGTAGGCATGCGGGAAGTATAACAAATTCTTCGTCTCGATGTGTACCAATAGTCCGACAGATTGCAGGTTATACAGCTTTGCTACATAACGGAAATTACGGAAAGACATGCCGGGAAATTGTTATGCAACCCGGCGGAGCCTTGTAGTATGACACGCCATGAATGCTGCTTGCACTATCCAATGTCGTCCGCTTCATTTCCATTTTTCAACCATTCGGCGAATGCGTTGTCTGTGGTGTACTGGTAGGCCATTCCGCCAAGTTCTCTGAATTTCGTGGGGCTTTCGGTGCCATCTTCTATGAGCAAGCTGTTGTGATAGCCGATGTCATCCCCGAGTTGCTCGAAGGCCCGCAGCCAGAGGCGGTCCTTGCGAATCTCACCGTAGTCGGCTGTGTTAAGGATCACATCAAATACCTCGTCCAATCCGTGACACGGCACAACGACGGATGTGAACACATCCATATTGGCTGTAACTAGAGCGGTCTTCCTTCCGGCCTGACGCTGCTCCTGGGCAAATCGAAACACGTTCCGGTTAAATTCGAGGTTCCTGCACCCCTCGGCCATGACCTCCAGAATTTTTTCAGCCGGCAACGGGATGTGTTGCGTCATAATCTCGGCGATGTCCCCGCTGGTCAGTTTTCCGGCCATCCAATCGTCGGTGTACCTGGAATGCCGGCAGAATATCTTCCGCTGAAACTGATAGAACCAGTCGGGGCATTCCGGCGGCGTTACCTTGAAAAAGAAATCCGAACAGAGCGTAAATGCAAAGTCGAAGATAACGCATTTTATTTCATTCATATTGACCATGTACTGTAGTCCTGTACGGCTTACAAACAAAGCATGCCATCCGACGTCTATCTTTCATGGCTATCCCGCAAAAAACGCGGGCTAACCATGCCACCCAATATCGTGGGAAATTGCATAAACTACGCTCGCGTGGTGGCCTTCCCAGGCCACCACGGCACAGGCTACAAACCTGTGCCACCGGCGTATGCCGGACACGAACATACGGCCCCCAACCATATCCCGCGCTGTTTTCGCGGCGGCCTGGGAAGGCCGCCGCGCGGGAATGAAAAAATTCATTTCCCCGCAGTACGGAAAAACACATGGCTTGCAAGCAAGCCATGCCACCCAGTTCCCATTTTACTGGTTCCTGGTTTACCCTGTTGTTCCCAGTTCCCGCTTTACCGGTTCCCGGTTCCTGTTGTTCCTGTTTTACCCTGTTGTCCCCGGTTCCCGTTTTACCGGTTCCCGGTTCCTGTTTCACCCCCGGTTCCTGTTTTAGTTAGATTCCCGCGGCCTTTCGTAGCATTTTCATTGCTTCGTTGCTGATGGGGGATTCTCGGTAGTCGCGGATGATTCGTTTCAGGGTTTTGATTGCTTTGTCGCCTTGTCGCAGTTTGGTGTATGCCCTGGCGGCGTGCATCAGCAGTTCGGGGGCGTAGTTGCTGCCGGGGTTTACTTTTACCAGCCGCTGTGCCTGCCGGGCCGCCGGGCTGTACTGCCTGCGGGCATAGAGATACTCGACCCGCAGCAGCGTGGAATAGCCCTCCAGCCTGTCCAGCGGGAAAGTTTCCTCCCACTTGTCCAAAGCCTCCAGCGCGGCGGGGTAATCCTTGCGGCGGAGATAATCTTCGGCTTTCCGGGCGAAGTCGCCTTTGACGATGGGGCGGAATTTCTTGGCCCGCTTGTCTGTAATCCCAGCCAGTTTGTATGCGGCGGCAGCCTTGGCGTACTTGCCCATCGCCCGCCAGACATCGCCCAGACCGATACGCGCCCGGCGGATAACCGGGTCGGTCGTCTGGCTGGCGTACTTGTCGATAACGTCGGTGAAAGTTTTGCGCGCAGCGGCGGGGTCGTTGAGGTCGTCCAGTTGCACATTCGCCGCCCGCACCAGCATATCAGCCTTGATAGCCGGGGTTTTGGTCATCCCGGCTGCCTGCGTCAACACCTCCACCGCCTTTTGCGGACGTTTCGCCTTCAGCAGGGCTTCGACGTAAATCGGCAGCACCTGGCGGATTTCCGAATCGGCGGCGGTCTTTTTGTCCATGAACCTCCCGCAGGCCTTCCGCATGTTGGCTGAATCCTTCGCCCGGCGGAACAGCAGCACCGCCTCGCGAAGATTCGCCGAGCTCAGCCGGGCCAGATCGTAACCAGCTACGATTTTGGCATGGTCGGCGACGCGGTCGAGCTTGTTTCGCGTAACTTTGTCCCAGTCGCGGTCAATCGCGACGCGATGCGTGATTTCCAGCGGGCTGAGGTATCCCGACGCCCGGAGCGTAACCTTATACTCGCCCGGCCGCAGGTACACGTGCTCCGCCGTCAGCCCCTTAGTCTTTACGCCGTCGCCGAAATCCCACGTCCATTTGAGCTTTTTGGCGTCCTTGCCCGTGCACAGGGCAGTGAAACCCCGCCGCTGGTGGTAGCGATTTTCCAGAAACGTCTCGCCGCCGGGCGATATCGCGAAGTCTATGCTCGCGCCGCGCCCATGCCGCTCAAGCGGGCCTGCCTTGGCCACCGCTATCGGCGAAAACGCCACCGGCGGCATGAGATGCCATCTTCCGTCCGGCAGTTTCCACATCAGCACCGCCACTGGATTGCTCCACGGCGAAATATGATAGAACTTCAGCTTGTGCTGGCCTTTGCTCAAGCGAATGCTGCCCCGGCGGCGGATACGTCTTGTCGGGCCATGCCATCCGCCGAACTCCGTAACCACTTTGCCGTCGACTTCCAGGAACGAGGCGTTGCGGCTGGATAGTCCAAAGCCGTATTCGCCGTCGACTGGGGCGACGAAATACGCGGTGTAGACCGCGGCGATTTTCGTCTGCGGGCCGAATGGATTGTGCCCGGAAAAAACCCGCTTGCGGAAGTCGCAGCCGATTTGGCCTTTCTTTTTCGCGCGGGCCAATGTGCCGGCAACCTCTTTGAATCGCCTTGCGTGCCCGCCGTTATATCGCCACATCTCCAGCAGCACTCCCCGGCGGATGTCCAATGGTTGTTTTTTCGCGATAGACGCCGGCTTGGCCTTGCCGAAATAGACGAAGTATTTCTTCTCCTTCGGTTTGATTGCGAAGGCGACTCGCAGCACGTCGCCGGGGCCGACCTGCAGGATGCGGCGGGGCATTTCCTTGCCGGCGATCGTCGCAACCCGCACGTCCTGGCCGTCTTTTCTGCACAGGCCCGCGGTGCGAATCGTTACCACGGCGATGTCGCTGCCGGGCAGCTTCGAGGCGGGCAGTTTCTCCAGCGTCGCACTGACCCGCGCGGGGCAGGTGCTCAACCACCACTTAGCCGCCGACGCCGACGAACACAACACACCGAGCAACCCCAGCAGCACTACCCATCGAAATGAATTTTTTACGCATAATTTCATAAATCCACCTCGGCACAGGCCTGCCCCAAGGGGGTTACAAACCTGTGCCACCTGTTACCCACGACCGTAGGGTGGGTGCTTGCACCCACGCGGTTTCCGCGCGATTCATCATGGCGACCCCTGACGGTGTCGCCATGCCACCCTACATCGTGGGAAATTCCGCGTATTTTCATAAGAAGATTGAATTCTACTCTGGTTTAACGCACGATGTCTTCCTGTATTTTTTAATTAAACCCGCTTTACGGAAGATTATCGGATAATCATGGCTGGCATACAATCATTTGACGGTGTTATTTTCGACATGGACGGCACGCTGATTACGCCGCTGTTGGACTTCGCGGCCATCCGCGCGGACATTGGCATCGTCTCGGAATCCGGCATTCTCGAAGCAATCGCCGCTATGCCGCCCGACGCCCAAGCTGCCGCCAACGAAAAACTGCTCGGCCATGAGCTGTCAGCCGCCCGGAACGCGGAGCTGATACCCGGAGCCGTCGAAATCGTTACCGCCTGCCGGGCTGCCGGACTCAAAACCGCACTGCTGACACGCAACACCCGCCATGCCGCCCGGATAGTCATGGAGCGATTCCCAGCCTTCGAGTTCGACCTGATCCGCTGCCGCGAGGACGGCATAATCAAGCCACAGCCGGACGGCGTACTGCATTGCTGCGAATTCCTGGAAATCGCCCCCGCCGGAACCGCCTGTATCGGCGACTTCCATTATGATATCATAGCCGCCAACGCCGCCGGCGCAGTCAGCATACTGCTGACCACCTGCCCCGACTGGCGAGACTTCGCCCGCGAAGCCGATTACGTCATCGACCGACTGGACGAATTGAAAGGAATTTTGGGACTTTGCGGGTAAAAAAATGTGTTTGACACTTGCACAGGTTAAAAACCTGTGCCACCATCCGTGGGATAAACTGACAAGGAACCCCGTAATTTAAAAATGTATCTACCGTTAGCTAACATATTGCATCATAAGCTCCGCAGCGTGCTGTCGGCGGTGGGTATCGGCATTGGCGTGTGCATGCTGGTAACGCTGACCGGCCTCAGCCGGGGCAGCCTGTACGAAGTCGCCGACCGGTGGGAATCCGTCGACGCGGATTTGATCGTCTTCCCGCAGGGCTGGGGCGACAACGCAGCTACCAAAAGCGGCGTGGGACTCAGCGAAAAATACGCCACCGTCATCCTCAGCCGACACGGCGATATCGTCGGCCGGGCAGTTCCCGTCTTCACTTGGCCGATGAAACTCGGCGGGCAAGACCAGGTCGTCGCCGGCGTGGAAGCGAAATACTGGCGAAGCCTGGCTGGCGGACGAGAACTCCAGGAAGGCAGACTCTTCGACCCCGAAGGCAAATTCGCCGACTGGATTCAGCGGCAACTGTTTACCGGGGCAGCGGATACGGATGAGGCTAAAGCGTTTGACATTCCCGCTGAGGCGTTGAGCGACCCCGCCCACGACGGCTTGGAGATTATCATCGACAGCCGACTCGCCAAAGCCGGCAACTACAAGCTCAATCAGGTCGTCCACACCGCCAACCACGACTGGCGGATCGTGGGCATCGCCCCAGCCGGCGTTATGACCCGCGTATTCATGCCCCTGCGGACGGCCCAGTACCTCTTCAACAGCGGCGACATCACCAAGTGCACACTAATCTTCCTGAAACTCAAGCCGGGCGTGGACGTAGGCCCAGCCAGCCGAAAACTCCGCGACGACCTGCATTTGGACGTCGTATCGCTGAACAACTATCGCGGCATGTTGAAGGCGAAATTCGGAATCCTGTTCGTCTACGTGGACGCCGTGAACGCCGTCGCCCTGACCATCGCGTTCCTGTTCGTGATGACTACGCTGTACACCATGGTACTCCAGCGGACGCGGGAAATCGCCATCCTCAAAAGCTGCGGCGCGTCCAATATCTACATCATTCGGCAGGTGGTCGGCGAATCGATAATTCTCACCGCATTCGGTACGGCGGTGGGGCTGGGCATGAGCTTCGCCGCTGCCTGGGCGATTCATCGCTTCGCACCGCTGCTGACCGTGCGGATATCCATCGCATGGGTCGGCGTCGCCATCGCCGCAGCCCTGGCTGGAGCGGTTATAAGCGCCCTCTACCCCGCATGGCGGGCGACTCGCGTGGACATGGTGGAGGCATTGACCGATGAATAACGCCGCGACATCAAAATCTAATTCAAAATACATCTTAGCCGCCGAGAATCTGCACAAATCTTTCGGCAAGGGCAGCGGGCGGAATCACGTTCTGCATGGGATCGACCTGCGGGTGCGCTGCGGCGAGTTCCTCGCCATAATGGGGCCGTCCGGTTGCGGCAAGAGTACGCTGCTGCATCTGCTGGGTTTGATGAGCCTGCCGGACGAAGGCTCTGTGCGTATCGACGGCAGGGAAGTCTCCCGTGGCAATCGCGAGCGTACCGCCATCCGGCGGCGGCAGATCGGGTTCGTATTCCAGCGGTTCAACCTGCTGGGCCAGCTCAGCGGCGAGGAAAACGTGCGGATTTCCCTCAAAGTGCGTGGCCTTCGCGACGACGGGCAAGTCGCCGAACTGCTCGAAACGATGGGTGTCGCCGCCGATGCGCACCGCAAACCCTCGCAGATGTCTATCGGCCAGCAGCAGCGAGTCGCCGTGGTTCGCGCGTTGGCGCACAGCCCGGCGATACTCTTCGCCGACGAACCGACCGGCAA
>JAIORC010000002.1 GCA_021108335.1 Phycisphaerae bacterium | reverse complement strand
CGCCCTCACCTATATATATTCCGATTGTTTCAAATCTGTCCGTATTGTCGGCGAAAATTTCGATAGCGGCGGCGTAATCTTCCGCGGCGTTGCCGTCTCCAGAGGGCATAAAACCCAGAATTGGCTCAACGGAGGCTTTCGGCGCGTGGAAATCCAGCGTGCCCTTTTTACGAGTATTTCTGGACGGATCGTCCGGAGACGGAAAGATAATGGAGAAAAGAATGAAGGCTACGAGTGCCGCAACTCCCAGACCCGCAATAATCCAACCTACTTTGTTTCCCACGATTAAACTCCTTAATGATAGAAGACACAAACCTATTCACCCGGATGACCTGCGATGCTCATCCGGTTTCCAGTGTACCTGTTTGTAACCGATTTTTCAGCCGTTCCGAACCGGCAGTGATGATTTTATGGTTTTGGCTGCTGAAACACAAACATCGTTCCGAGATTTCGCGGGTCGTAAAAATACCGCCGGCACCCAGCCCAACTCGATGCCTCGGAACCCTGGGAGGCAAACCGCGTGAAATTAATGCCCCAGAATTCTTCCTTCCCGTCCGCTCCGAAAGCGGAACGCGGGATTTTCATTTCGATGAGCCATGCGTTTTTTTCGCGTCCTATGGCGACTTTTGCTCCGAGGGAGTGCGATCTGACCACGCCCAGCGGCGGGTCTGTGCGGATGCCCATTTCCTGGATTACTATTCCGTTGGGTTTAATGATGATGTGGTACAGGTCTTCAGGCCCCTGTGCCTTTGCTCCGGGGTCCAGCAGGATTTCCACGAGGTCTTCACCGCAGGCGAGCAATTGTTCGTAACGGACGAAATTGGTCGGCTTGGTGACTATTTCCGCCAGCGTCGGTTCGTTGCAGCGGATGGCGAAGTAGAGGTTTTTTTTGTCCTGCATGGCATATGCGGTGGTTTGTCGCCCGGCCAGGCCTTTTTTAAAGGATCGGCCGCGTCGGCCAAGCAGGCGGAAGTCCCCGACGGAGTTTCGGGTACCGGTGGGCCAATCGTTCAACTTTCCGTCGATGACCGGTGGTTTGCCAACGGCTTCGGCGACGATAAAGGCTACTTCGGTCGGCAGGATTGTCTTCCTGCCGTTTTCCATGGCGATTTCCACCGCGACGGGAATTTTCCCGTTGTAGGTGGGTTTGAGGTCTATCCCTTCGATAATCAGCCTGGCCTTTTTCCGCTGCCCGGCAGGGAATCGCGGGAAAACATGCTCGCCCAGCACGGCTTTCCAACCCGTCGGTAGAGATTTAACCCGCACGCTGCATTGCACGTCGCGTGCGAATTCGTTGTACAGGTCCACCAGGACGGTAGCCCGCAGGCTCCGGGTATCGGCGTCGGGGTTTGGGGTAAACTGGATGAGCGGCAACTGGCCGGATGCCATGAAGGCCTGAACCCGCTCGGCGCGGATGGCGGAGGTATGATCGGTAAATCGTTGCCAGCGGATACGATTGGCGATTTGTTGCCGGCTGCCAATCTTTGTGTGGATGGCCTGGGTAACCTCGATAGCAAGCATGCGGCGGGCGTCGTGCCAGGTTTCGCCCTGCTGTATCCAGCCGTTGATTCGCGGGTCGAGGTAGTGGTCGCCAATTGCATCCATGCCTGCATAGCGAACCATGGCGTTAACGATTGCTCTTGCCAGGTCTTTACGCTGCCGCTGCTGGAGAATCCAGATGTAGGCGATATCCTGCAATCCGCGGCGGAGCCTCTTGAGGCGAATCGACGGCAGTACACCATTGATGCCGGCCTTGCTGCCGGGATAGAACAATCGGGTCTGCGCCCCGCCCGGCTTGGCGAAAATGTCCCCCGACCAGTTCAGCACTTCCGGCAGGAACAGCCCGGTGCACTGATATTTCATGGCGAACCAGGGGATGGCCCGAACGTCGGCGGGGCTGGCGAGAATCGAAAGCCCGGGGAGATAGGGAGGTTGGCCGGGACTCAACCACACGCCCAGCAGGGGGTTTTTGGGCGACGTCCGACGCGGAGCCTCGGCGGGGTCGAGATACTGGGCCGGCGGCGAGAGGATGTCAATCTGTTCAGCCAGGCCGGCAGGGGGTTTCCAGCGGGTTTTTCTCGGCGGGGTTGTCGGCAGTTGCGAGAGCACCGGTATGCTTGGGTCGTATTTTTTGAAGAGGCCGGCCATTTGAACGAATCGTCTGTAGGCGGAGTTGGAGATCGCCCCGCGTACCGGCCAGGCGAATATCTGTTCTTCGGCGCCGATGGCCCGGAAGTGTCGGCCTGATTGCCGTATCAGTTGTTCGATCGTTTCAGCGTATCGTTTGGACTTGATGCCGCCGTAGTATTTCGGTACGGGCCAGTTGCCGGATACCGGAATCGGCCAGGCGGAACAGCCTATGTTGTCCGCAAAGGCTTTGCCACTGAGATAGGGCGCAACAATCGCATCGTATCCCGTCCAGTCCAGGCGAATCTTGCCGCCCACGCCTGGGATGATTTTGGGGCGAATCCGCTTGTCGAAGAGGTCGAGGCGATGTTCGTGGGCCAGTACCATCATCTTGCGGATGATTTTCAGTCCTTCGGCGATTTCCGGTCGTTTGGGGTCGAGGTAGACCGGTTCGAATGGCCTGCCGCCGCGGCGGACGAATTGGCGGAACAGCACGTTGTGGTCGAATCCGCCTACCGCGGCAATGGGCCTGGCGCCTGGTAAGGCGAAGGGGTAGATTTTCAATTCTACGGGTATGGATTGGGTTTTAAACGGGCTGCTCGTGATGGTTATTTTTCCGCGGTAGGTGTCGGCCTGGGTGGTTCGGGGCACTTTTATGTCGATCCAGACGGCCAGTCGCCTGCCTCCTGCCAGACGGTATGGCTGGCCGCCGCGCGGGGCGTCTATGGGCACCAGCGGGTCGTAAAATCGCGCGGGCTGGGGCGTAGCCGAGGCTAACCGGAGATACCATGCGGGGAATTTGTTTACTTTTATCGGCAGCATGCGGAACGGCTGAATTTGTTTGGCGGAGATGGGTTGGCTGGTTTGCGGGGTTCCCTCCAGCCGGCTTGGGATTATTTTTACGCCGTCCGCGCCGGAGTCCGGGGCGTCGATTATGAGTTGAAAGCTGACGGTTTCGTTGGCGGCTGCGAACAGGCTGATTGTTTTGTTGTCCAACGCCAGGAGGCTCGTGTCGCTGAAGGACGGCGTTTTGTCGGTAAGGGCGACCATGTCTGAAGCTGCCCATATTTTCAGCGAACCCGGCTCGGTGGGAATCGGTTTGCAACCGGTGCAGGCTAAGGCCATAATGCCCAACGCCCCGGCCAATTGTATCCGTCGTATCGCATTCATGGGAAACATTGTAGCGTCTGTCGCCGGGAATCGAAAGAGGCGGACTGGATTCCGCCGCCGGTTTTTCTATAATCGGCGGGATGAAGACTATTGACGAAAAGCAGTTGAATGAATTCGTGGCGGCGGCCCACAAGGCTGGGAGTTACGGCTTGATGCGATGCAGCAGCGGGAATCTTTCCTGGCGGATAGACGACGAGCACATGCTCATCTCAGCCAGTCGGTCATGGCTGGCGGAGATTACGCCCGATCAGGTCGCCCTTTGCAGAATCGCGGACGGGGCTGTGCTCAACGGCAAACGGCCGTCGGTGGAAACGGGCTTTCACGCAGGCGTACTGCAGGCGCGTAGCGACGTGAACGTAGTGCTGCATTTCCAAAGCCCATACGCTACGACCATCACCTGCGGGCAGCCGGAGAATGTCAACTTCTTCGTCCTGCCGGAGATGGCGTACTACATAGGTACGCCGGCGGTGCTGCCGTATCTCACGCCCGGCTCGGCGGAGCTTGCCGAGGCGGTAACCGAGGCAATGACGAGTCACGACCTGGCGATTCTGCGGAATCACGGGCAGATTACAGCCGGCTGCGATTTTAACGACGCGATACAGAAGGCGGTCTTTTTCGAGATGGTGTGCGAGGTAATCCATCGCGGCGGGAATAGTATCCAGCCGCTTACGCCGGAGGCGATTGAGCAATTACGCCCAGCTGACGGACAGCAGCCGACGGCGGTTTGAAAAATAATAATAGTAGTATTGGGTGGCCCCCCGGGGGATGAATCCCATGCATGCTTCTGCAAGCAGAAGCATGGCACCCGACATGTGTATTAAATAATAGAAGGAAGAAGTGATGACAAAAGATATACACCCATGCGTGAAATGCGGCGCGCTGTGCTGTAAGTATTTCTGCTTCGAGATCGATGAACCGGACGATTACGAGGAGTTCGACGACGTTCGCTGGTATCTCTGCCACGAGAGCGTCAGCGTGCATATCGACGAAGACGACGACTGGTTTATACAGATCGAAAACCGCTGCAACAAGCTGGGCGAAGACAACCGCTGCACGATTTACGACGACCGGCCTATTATCTGCCGGAGTTACCAGCACGAAAACTGCGAATCCACCGGCGCGGATTACGGCTACCGGGAAGAGTTCAAGACGCCCGAACAGCTCGACGCCTACGCCATAAAGACTCTCGGCCAAAAGACTTACGAGCGTGAAATGATAAAGCATCGCGCCAAGGCAGAGGGTATCAGCAAGCCGGAGATGAAGCAGCAGTTAATCCTGATGGGGCGAATCTCGCTGTCCAGCGGGAAGAAGAAATCGAAGAAAAAGAAGAAGGCGAAGGCGAAAAAATTATGAAATTCAAGGCGGTTAAGGGAACACGCGATTTTTACCCGGACGTAATGCGGCTGCGCAATTACATCGTCGACGCGTGGCGGCGGGTTTCGCTGCGTAACGGATTCGAGGAATACGACGCGCCGATTTTCGAGTATCTGGATTTGTTCACCATCAAGTCCGGTGATGAGATTGCCGAGCAACTGTTCCACTTTACCGATCGCGGCGGGCGGAGGCTGGCTATTCGCCCGGAGATTACGCCGTCGCTGGCCCGGATGGTCGCAGCTAAAATCAACACCTTGCCCAGGCCCATCAAGTGGTTTTCCGTGCCGCGATTGTGTCGGGCGGAGAATCCGCAGAAAGGGCGGCTGCGGGAATTCTTCCAGTGGAACGTGGACATCATCGGCGTGGACGGAATCCAGGCCGACGTGGAATGTATATTCACGGCGGTGGATTTTCTGCGTGAGGTCAAACTCACTGCCGACGACGCGTGCGTGCGTATCGGCTGTCGGCCTTTGACGGTCGCCTCGCTGGAGATGGCCGGTATGCCGGAGGATAAAATCGAGGCTGCACTGGCGCTGCTGGACAAGCGCCCCAAAGTAACCGCAGAAGTCTTCATCAAACTCGCAACCGCAGCCGGCCTGGATGAAAAGCAACTCGCCGCCGCCTGCGCCTTGCAGGATTGCAAAAGCATCAAGGAAATCCAGGAACTTATGGATGGGCGGGAAAATATCGCCGGCATCCTGGACGACCTGCGGGAACTTATGAAACGCCTGGAGCAGATGGGCATCGGCGATTACTGCCAATTGGATATGAGCATCGTGCGCGGGCTGGCGTATTATACCGGCGTGGTGTACGAGGTTTTCGACCGCAAGCAGTCGCTGCGGGCAGTGGCGGGGGGGGGGCGGTACGACAAGCTGCTGGAAATCGTCGGTGGGCCGGCTGCAAGCGCGACCGGTTTCGGCATGGGCGACGTGGTTCTGGGCATCCTGCTGGACGAAAAGGGCAAGTTGCCGGAGGATGTGCTCGCCGGCATGCTGGATTTCTTCGTTATCGACGGCGAGGACGGGACTTTTGAAAAGGTTCTCGAAGTCGTCGCCGCTCTGCGAACGCGGGGATATGCCGCGGATTACAGCTTCAAGCGGCAGAACATCGGCAAGCAGATGAGGGAAGCCAACCGCCGGGGCGCACGGCTGGCGATGATAATTAAAAAAGAGCAGCAGGGCGATCAGCCCGAAGAGTTCACCGCGTCGCTGAAAAATCTCCTCACGGGCGAGCAACGCGACGGTATTTCCATCACCGACTTCCTGAATCAGCCGACGCTGATCCCGTAACATGTAACTCAAAAAATAAATGGCCCAGCGAAACGTACATTACGAGGCGGCATTTGAGGATTATCTCCGGGCCAAGGGATTGCCGTATGTCGCGGTGGACGAGGCGAAAAAGGCGATCTTCGGGAAGATATCGCTCAAGAGTTTCGATTTTGTCGTGTATAGCAGCGGGGGGGCTAACCTGTTGGTGGATATCAAGGGGCGAAAGTTTCCCGATTCGATTCCCGGCCCGAAGCGGGGTACCGGCAAGGCATGGGAGAATTGGATTACCCGCGGCGATCTGGAGGGGCTTACCGAGTGGGAAAAGGTTTTCGGCGAAGGGTTCATGGCGGTGCTGATTTTCGCGTACTGGCTGCAAGGCCCGCCGCAGCGTGCACCGTTTGAAGACGTGCATGTCTTCCGGAAAAATTACTACGCCTTCGCCGCCATCCCTCTGACGGATTACATGACCTTCGCCAAACCACGCAGCCGAAAGTGGCAGACCATGGCAATGCCGGCAAAAGAATTCGCCCGGCAGGCAAAAGATATCCTGGAATTTTTATAGCGTAAGAAGTGGAGACTGATTGCATTTCGCTACGGCAAGTGAGTATAATGCTCCACATGAAAAGGATACGACATATTTATGTTGGGTTGTACGCTTTGCTTACAGGGGTTTGCACCGCCGGCGCGAATGACGGTTACACGGCTCCGGAATTGGGGGGAAGCGTCCCGTGGAAAGCTATCAGCGTTGTTGCGATCTGCGTGATCGGCATAGTTTTTAACGCGTTGAAAGATTCCCGGCGAACACAGCAGGGCAAACCGTGAAATTTATCCGCTAACCCGACGGCTGGGAAAGTGTCTGGGTAAACAATGGGTTTTTCGAGTTAAATTAAGTAGCCCTTACCGGGTTGCGGCGACCGGTGAGGCAACAGGTGCCGCAATGGGAGATTTAACATGAACAAGACCAAGAAAATTACGATTCTGCTGTTGGTTTTGATGAATCTTGGCCTGTTGGGGGCCTTGGTTCACAACAACATACCATCGGCGGAGGCTCAGGCCAGGAGGGCTGCGCCCTACAAAACGACCGATTATGTCGTAGTAACCGGAGATTTTGCGAATAACCGACAGGGCCTGTACATCATTGACCTTGCTTCCAACCGTTTGGCGGCATGGAAATGGGACATATCCAAAAGACGCCTTGTTACCATAGGCGGCCGGAAACTGTCCAACGATTTCAGATGATAATCTACGGCGCAATTGCAGTAGCAATCAGTAAAAACTACTGAAAAACACACTCTTCATGGAAAGAAGGTAGAAAAATGAAAAGTCATGAAAATATTCTTATCGTTATGCTCCTGCTGACAGCGGGCATTCTCGGCGTTATGGTATACGGAACCGTGGACAACAATCAGGCGTCAGCCGACATGGTAGACCGATACGGTAACTACATCATGGTTACCGGCAAGGTAGACACCAATGCCGACATGCTTTATGTCATTGACGTTCCCCGTCAAAAGCTCGTAGCCTATGCCATTGACGGCCTGAATAACAAGCTACAGGTTGCCGATGACAAGGTCGATCTTAAAAGAGTTTTCAGGAAATAGTACGGCATTACGGAACTATTTGACTTTGAAGTCTCAAATGGATGATATCGGGCGGCGAGTACAGGCTGGTAAGCCGCTTCGCCGCCCAGATATTTTAGCCGTCCTGGCGGAAGTTCAGCAGCAGGGGCCTTGGAAGTTGTTGAACCTGGCGAACCGTCTGCGGCGGGAGAAATTCGGCGACACGGTAAGGCTGTGCTCCATCGTGCCGGGCAAACTGGGCAACTGTAGCGAAAATTGCAAATGGTGCGCCCAGTCGACGCCATCGGCACCGGGCGTAACCGCTCTGGGTCGAACGTCATGCGGGGAGATATCCCAGGCAGCCGTCGCCGCAAGGCAACTCGGGGCCAGCCGTATCGGCGTAGTAAATTCGGGGCTAAGCCCGTCGGCGCGAGATTTAGACGACGTTATCGCCGCTGCCCAAGCCATCAGCGAAACACCCGGAAATTCGATCGGAATCTGCGCGTCCCTTGGCGAATTAACCGACAAGCAGGCCCGCAGGCTGGCTGATTCGACGATCGTTCGATATCACCACAATCTCGAAACGTCGCGGCGATTCTTTCCCAACGTCGTAACGTCGCACACATACGACGGCAAGTTGCGGACGCTCAAGGCTGCGAAGGAGGCGGGGCTTGGTATTTGTTGCGGCGGGCTTTTCGGCGTGGGCGAAAGCTGGGACGACCGCATCGACCTGGCCTTGACGCTCCGCGACGAAGTTCAGCCGGACAGCGTGCCGCTGAATTTCCTCGTGCCCGTACCGGGAACGCCACTGGAATCCGCCGAACCGCTGGAGCCGATGGAAATCCTCACGATCATAGCCTTGTACCGGCTGATACTCCCGGATGTGGATATCAGAATCGCCGGCGGGCGGGAGTCTAACCTGCGAGGCCTGCAAAGCTGGATTTTCTATGCGGGCGCGAGCGGCTGCATGATCGGCAACTATCTGACCACAGCCGGCCAAACCCCGCAGGCAGACCTCCAGATGCTAAAAGACCTGAACCTGGAAGTTATTGGGTGCAAGCACCCATAAATGTCTAATGACCAATGTCCAATGACTAAAAAACGCCGGGTGCGCGGGTGCTATTTTGGGTGGCATGGCGACACCGCAGGGGTCGCCATGAGGAATGACGCATATGGACCAGACTTGTGTCGCATGTCTTTTCCCAGGCCGCCGCGCTGGGTTCGCATTTTAAAAACGTCCGATAATATATCTTATGTTACATAAGTCGTTTGTTTTCAAGGGGTTATGAAGATTGCCGGATTGTTGGACTTTTTGTCATTTTTGTTTTTCGAGGAGTTTTTGCCAGAATTTGTCATCTCGGCCCGGAAATCTTGGCTTTGTCTGGTAGATTGTTCCGTCCGGGAATTTCGCAACTACTTTCAGACCATGGCTGGCGGCGAGTTTGTCCGGGCCTATCAGGAAATCCCGCGAGATATCGTTGAACCATACCAGGTAGTCGAATTTCTCCCGTGTCTTAAGAATTGCCCGCTGCGAATACTTGTCCGCGGTGTTGCGTGGCGACAGCAACGCGGTCTGGCCAGCCAGCATATAGATGGCAAAGGGATTATTGCTGACGGTTGTGCCAAATAATCGATGTTGCCTGAGATACCGGATTGTTTCCGAGTCTCGCCATGCGGCTGTGCAAATTCCGCCTGTGCCGTCGCGGTGAAATTCCGGCAGTTTCCTTGCAGTCCGGAATAAATTCACGCAACACCAGCCGACTACGAACGCCACCACCAGATAACGCAGAAACACCGTCGATCTGCTGGCGGCTGGCTGTTTGGCGTATGCTTTGAAGAACCAGCCGGCCAGTATCAATATCATCGTAACCGCTGGCACATAAAAGGGTTGCAGAAGCCGCTGGCTTATCGGATCAAACTCCGAAAGGCTCGCCGAGATGAGCAATGCCGCCACATATACGATCAAGGCGGCTAAGAATACCCGTACGATAATATTCGCCTCGCGGTATTGAGGATTTTTAGCATTGCCGGCATTACTGGTATCTCCGGTATCGCGGCTGCGACGGTTGGCGGTTACCCAGACCAGCACGAAGAGCCCGATAACTAATGCGCCCGCCACCATGGGCCAGGCTAAGTCGAATCGAAATGGTACGCCGAACCAGTTTACTACCGCCCTGCCGATTAGAATCGCGTTTTCGCCCGGTGAAATATTCGTCGGGGTTCGCACTCCCGTCAGAGTGCCCGTCAGCGCCATGTTCCGCACCAGCCAGATTACCAGAGGCCCTAACGAGGCGATGCCGAAAACGGCTGCGTATCCCAGTTTCTGCCTTATCTTCAAGTCTTTGTGCAGGATAATCAGCAGCCAGCCCGTTATCACGAGGCAGGCGCCCAGGTATCTGCTCAGGCACGTCATCGCCGCCCAGAGTCCGCATAGCAGCACCCATTGCATACTTGGCCGGCGCAAAAATGTGCACAGGCTTATGAGCGTCAGCATTACGAATAGCGAAAACAGCCCTTCCGACCAGGCCATGAAAAATACCGGCGAAATACCCAGTGACGCGAACGCCAGCGTCCCCCCCGCTACACCCAGCCATCCCGAACGAGATTGCCTCGCGACAAATAATCCGCACAGCCCCACCAGCCCCCCCGCCGCTACCGCCTGAATCAACAATGCCGCAAAACGGTAATCGCCGACGGCCTTGCCAACCCACATCAGCGTTATCGGGTACAATGGAGGCCAATGCACCATCGGCTCGCCGTCGAAAACCGTCAGGCCATGCCCTTCGGAAACGTTCCCGGCTGCGGAAATATACGAAACCGAGTCGTTTGTCAGCCCGATCCCCCACGGCGAGGACACCAGCAGTACCGCAACCACCGCCGCCACTGCGATCAGAACGCAAACCGCCCTGCCCCACCATCGCGCAAAACGGGAATCACTGCCAGCCGATATTTCGGTCATTTTGTACCGCCCTTCTACCCGTCGCCGGATTCAAACGAAATCGAAATCAAAAGATATTCGCGTTCTGAAAAAGCAACGGCCTTTAAAGATAGTCAAACCTCGCCGGTAACGCAACCCGCAGCTATAGCGGAAAAAGGTTGCTCCCCGTGGGGTTCTTGGTAATAATGAGCAACGCCATTTGTGATATGGCTTCGTGCAGTAGCTTGTGTTTGTTATCCCCATAGTCAGGAGCTTAATGTGGCTGTAGAAACTGTAGATACTCAACCCTGCAAGGTTGCCTTTGTTGGTGCCGGCTTTATGTCTACCGAGCATATCAAGGCATTTGGCGATATTGAAGGCGTAACTCTGGCGGGCATTACCAGCCGCACGCGATCCAAGGCGGAGAATCTTGCCGGCGAATACAAGTTGGCCGGCGTCTACGATTCAATCGCCGAACTCTACGAAAATACGCAAGCCGACCTGGTGGTTGTTTCCGTGCCGGAATTGTCGACGTGTGATGTGATTCAGCAGGCGGGGCAATTCCCCTGGGCTATGCTGTTGGAAAAGCCTGTCGGGTATGATCTTGCCGATGCCAATGTCATCGCCGAAGCCCTGGCGACTCACAAAGCCGCGGTGATGGTGGCGTTGAATCGCCGGAGTTATTCCAGTACACAAACGGTTCTTGATGACTTGAACGAGATAGACGGCCCCCGGTTTATCTGGGTTCAGGACCAGCAGTCCCAGGCGCTTGCCCTGCGGATCGGACAGCCCGAAAAAGTGGTTGAAAACTGGATGTACGCCAACTCGATTCACCTGGTGGACTACATCACCCTGCTGGGCCGGGGTGAGATCACCGCTGTAACCCCCATCGTGCCCTGGGCAGCGGGAAAGTCGGGTACGGTCGTAGCCAAAGTGGAATTTTCCAGCGGCGACGTCGCCATATACGAGGGTATCTGGAACGGGCCTGGACCTTGGGCCATTACTGTGAATGTTCCCGGTAAGCGATGGGAACTTCGTCCACTTGAAAAGGCTGCGTACCAACTGCCGGACGAGCGCGTACTTCATGAGGTCGAGCCTCATGAGTGGGATGTGCAATTCAAAGCCGGCCTGCGATTCCAGGCCCAGCAGGCGGTTCTGGCTGCTATGGGTGGGTCATGTGAGTTGCCCGATATCCAGGAATCTATGGTTTCGATGAATCTGGTGGCAAAGATTTTCGGACTGGCATAACACATAACGATAATTTAACACTTTAAACAGGACACAGAATGATGAAGACAGCCGTAATTGGCACTGGACGTATGGGATGCCGTCATATTCAGGTTGCCCAGGATCTGGGACTGGATTTGGTGGGAATTTGTGATATCAGTAGCGAGTCGTTACTCCGGGCGGCGAAGGAATTTTCCCTGCCGGAATTGTGCTGTTATTCCAACCCCGAAGAACTTCTGGCTCAATCCTGCCCGGAGTGCCTCATTATCGCCACGACGGCTCCGACGCACTGTACTCTGACCTGCAAGGCCGCCGAGGCCGGTGTGAAATTCATCCTCTGCGAAAAGCCGATGGCGGTGTCGCTTGAAGAGTGCAACCGCATGATCGAAACCTGCCGCTGTCATGGGGCAAGCCTGTCGATCAATCATCAGATGCGTTTCATGGAACAATACACCGCCGCCAGGGAGATTGTAACCTCCGATGCGTTTGGCGGCTTGGCGAGCGTCATGGTTTCGGCGGGAAATTTTGGCCTGGCGATGAACGGTACGCATTACTTCGAGATGTTCCGTTACATAACCGGCGAGGCTCCGGTAGCGGCGGCGGCGTGGTTATCCGACGATACGGTTCCCAATCCGCGTGGCCCGCAGTTTCTGGATCACGCCGGTTGCGTTCGTTTGGAGACGGCGACGGGCAAGCGGTTCTACATGGATGCCGGCAGCGATCAGGGCCATGGTATGGGGGTGGTGTATACCGGGAAATTCGGGCGTTTGACGGTAGATGAATTGGCCGGGGAGATGAGTTGGTGCGTGCGTAACGACGACCAGCGTGAACTTCCGACGACCCGCTATGGCTGTCCGTGGAGCAATCACACCCGGAGCATAGAGCCAGCCGACGCGGTAGCCCCCACCCGGGCGGTACTCCATGCCCTGCTGGAAGGCCGGGACGTGGTAACCGGCGAGGACGGTCGTCTGGCGGTAGCGGCTTTGGTGGCGGCTCACTGTTCCAACGAAAAAAATCACTGCCCCGTAGCAATAGACCAAACTCTGTCCACCGAAAAGACTTTTCCCTGGGCCTGATGTGGGCCTGTCACATAAAAAGCTGATCAAGAAGCCCCCAGTTTCCATAAAACAATGTTATTGAGCAAAATTCGACAGTATTGGCGGACAAAACTGCACGTGGCAAGAGGTATCGCACACCTGCTTGGCAGACGGCGGATATGTCAGTTGCTGCTCCTGTTCCTTTTGATGTGCATCTGCTCTTTTGGTGAAATGGCGGGTGTGGGTTCCGTCTTTCCGGTCATCTCTATATTGTCCAACCCCGACGGCTTTCAGGCCTCCCGCCTGGGAATGTTTATAGGAAACATTTTCCCTGGCGTGGAAATGACAACTCTTATCTGGTATCTGATTTTTATTTTCATCGGGCTTAATTTTGTAATCAACGTGTTGATGGCGGTGATTATTTACTGCCAGTATCGATTCGTTGCAAGCCTCCAGCATTTCATGTCCACCAATGTTCTGAAAAAGTATCTCTCCAAAGACTACGAGTTTTTCCTCTCCAGGAATACAGCCGTTCTGGTGAAGAACCTCAGTGCGTCGATTTCGATATTCTGCACACTGGTACTTTTGCCCCTGTTGAACCTGATGCTGCACCTGATTCTCTGCGTAGCCATTGTCACGCTGCTGCTGCTGGTTAACGTTCAGGCGACGATCTTTATTTTAGGATTTTTCTCTATCGTTTTCGGATTCATGTTCCGGTTTTCGCAAAAGCGGGTTAAAAGTTATGGCGACCGTCGTGAAGAACTGATGGCCGATTTGAACAAAGTGGCCTACCAGGCATTCAGCGGCGTCAAGCTTGCAAAGACACATGGACTGGAAAATACCCTGTTCGTCGAATACAGCAAAGTCAGCAAGGCCTACAACAACATCAACGTCCGTGCCCAGGCGATGTATACCGTTCCGCCTTATGTGGCAAAAGTCCTGGTGATGCTCTTTCTCGGCGGCGTGATGGCGTATTTTCTTTTGGCGGAGTATCCTATTTCCTCCCTGCTGCCGTTTTTTACGCTGTATTTCCTGGGCGGGTTGAGGCTTCTGAATCCAGCCAACGTGGTATTCGCCAGTTGGTCTCAGATGCAGTATGGGATATCGTCGATAGAATCTCTCTCGGATGCGCTTGAAGGCGGCTTATGCCATGACGAGGATCATCATGCTCCCGAGGTCCCGGATACGCTCGGACCGATTGAGACCATCGAGTTCAGAGATGTTTCCTACAGATATCCAAATCGCGATGAACTGGTCATTAAAAACCTTGATTTCAGTATTTCCAGGGGCCAGCGAGTCGGATTCGTCGGTACTTCCGGTTGTGGCAAAACCACGACGATAGACATCCTGCTGGGGCTTCTGAAGCCCGCTGACGGTGGCGTGTACATCAATGGCCAATGTCTGGATGATACAAACTGTCCAATCTGGCATCACCATATCGGCTATGTCCCGCAGCAGGTATTTCTCGTGGACGGTTCGCTCCAGGACAATATCGAAATCGGGATTCCGCCGGAATCGCGCAACCCGCAATTATTGCGGGAAGTCATTCGGATGGCCCATCTCGACGGCCTTTTGGAGCGTATGCCCAATGGAATTGAAACGTCGCTGGGCGAAAACGGTGTCTGTTTATCGGGCGGCGAACGTCAGCGTGTCGGGATTGCACGGGCATTGTACCGAAAGCCCAACGTGTTGATCCTGGACGAGGCTACCAGCGCACTCGATGCCGTCACGGAAGAAAAAATTCTCCAGGAGGCATTGGGCCTCAGCCACGATATCACGATCATTACCATTACGCACCGCCTGATGTCGCTACGGGCATATGATCGACTGTATCTCCTGGATGACGGCGTTCTGCAGGCTTACGGGACCTACGATCAGCTTGAAGAAACCAATCCGCTCTTCGCGATCCTGGCCAGCAAGAACAAGGAATTCCTCACGTTGGAAAACAACTCACAAGAAGAACCCTCTTAATCCTGCAAATCGCGTTGAAGAAGAAGCTCCGCAATTGCCATATCCAGTCGTAATCTACTTCCTACTTCCCGCGTTGAACGAGAAGCTCCGCGATTGCCATATCCAGTGCGGTATCGATATCCAGTGAACGCTCTTGCGACATGATGTATGGAACGGTGTCGTCGACGATGAGATAGGTTTCCTGCAAAACCCGCGAGGTTTCCATCACGTAAATCGCGCCGTTGGGAACCAGGCAGAGCGGCTGTTCCTGGCGATTGGCTTTTATGGGTGCGGGCAGGAGTTTTTCCAGGTGGCCAGCCGGTGTCTGCGTGTACATCCAGTACGGGCTTTTTTCCGGGATAATCATGGAGACAGCCGACGAGGCGTTCTTTTCAACGCAAATCCGAATACAATTGTCGATGTCCTCAGCGGTTCGGAACGGCGACGTCGGTTGCAGAAGAACTGCATAGTCAAACCCCTGGCCGATTTCCCGCACGGCGTGATGGAAGGCAACGGTTCCCGGTATGTTGTCGGCAGCCAATTCCGCCGGACGGACAAGCGGCACGTCCGGCCCCCAGCGGCGGGCAACTTCCAGAATCTCTGTATCGTCCGACGAGACGACGAACCGATCAACGTATTCTGACGTGTCGGCGGCGTTGAGGGTCCAGTCAATCAGCGGTTTGTCTCCGAGTGGGAGGATGTTTTTTCGCGGCAGCCCCTTGGAGCCGCCCCGGGCGGGAATCACAGCCAGCACTCGCTTGTCCTGAATCATTTACGGGGTTTCCTGTGTATTTTCGGGGAGTGAATAAAATGATTTCTTCAGCAGGCCGTCAAGATCGGCTTGCTTGAGATGGCGGACGATATTTTCAACGGTGTCCGGCTTCTCGTAGGGATTATCCACACCCGCCAGACCGGCCCGGAAATCCGGCGTCATGGCTTTTCGTATAGCCTCGACAATCTGTCGCCGATCCAGGTCGCAATCGAGTACGCCGGCGGGCCGAATTCGCCCGCGTTGCCGCGAGCCGATATTCACTACCGGCGTGTGAAGGGCCGGGACTTCCAGTATGCCGCTGGAACTGTTGCCTATCACCGCCTCGGCGTGTTGCACAGCCGACAGATACCGCAATACACCCAAGGCCACATAGCCCGCCCGCCGGGAAGGATTCTCCGCCACGTATGCGTCGATCATCCGGTTAATCGCCCTGCCGGCTGCGTCGGCATTGGCCTTGGTGAAAATGACTTTGCATTCGGGAAATTCGTCCACCGCGTCCAGGAGCAGCCGGAATTGCTCTTCCGGCGTAATCCCCGGCTCATCGACGGGGTGGAACGTTACCAGGAAATACGGGGCATCGAGCGGGAAATCCAGCGACTCTTTTGAGGGTCGTTCGAGGCTGCGGATATTCGCCAGGCCGATAGCTCCGACATTCCAGACCCTTTCGGGATTCTCGCCGAGCTGGATCACCCGCCGGCGATATGGCTCGGTGGCGGTAAAGTGCAAATGGCTCATCTTTGTAATGGAATGCCGAAAAGCCTCGTCCATAACGCCTTCGGAAGCTTCGCCGCCATGGAGATGGGCAACGGGTATCCGGCTGACTTGAGCGGCGGCGGCCATGCAGAAAGTTTCGTATCGGTCGCCCAGAAGCACGAGAATGTCCGGCTGGAGGCGCTGCAGCGCCGCCCCGTATCCAGCCATCGCCAGGCCCATCGACTGACAGATTCCCTGGTGGGTGTCGCTGCTGGTAAGCATCTCGACTTTTTCGTCGATGGTGAATCCGTCGGCTTCGATTTCGCGATAAGTCAGGCCAAACTCCGGCGACAAGTGCGTGCCGCTGGCGAGTATCTGCAACCTGACATCCCCGGTTTGAGACAGTTCCCGCATCAGGGGTCTTAGCAGTCCGTACTCCGCACGGGTGGCTGTATAAATGCAAATACTACGCATCGATCAATTCATCCTTTCGGTAATCACGGTCGGCTGATCGGTCAAGTGTTTCGTACCATCGCATTGGGGATATTCCCGTGCCCGGCCGCTTGACGGTGAGATTTTCTTCGGTAAACTGCTCGCCGGCAACGATATCGCGGGCAGCTATGATACTTCTCCGGGCGATCGGCTTGTTTTTGAGTTCCGAAACGGAAGGACGCTTGACTCCGTCGCCAAGGGCCTGTTCGATATTTCGGATAGCTCGGACTATATCCGCAAGCTCGTCTGGTTCCAGGCTTGCCTTGTGATCCGGGCCGGGCAGCGTTTTGTCGAGCGTGAAATGCTTTTCGACAACCACCGCCCCCATCGCAACAGCGGCGATGGGCACTTCGATACCCTGGGTATGGTCGGAGTAGCCCACGCGAATACCCGGAAACGTCGCCGCGATCGTCTGCATTGCCCGCAGGTTCACGCTGCTCATCGGCGTGGGGTATTCGGTGTTGCAGTGTAACACGATGATTTTCCGGCGGTCCGTGCCGGCGGCTTCCAATATATCCAGCGCATCTCCAATTTCCTCGAGGTCGGCCATGCCGGTCGAGAGAATCACTTCCTGGCCCAGCGAGCCGATTTTTCGCAAATAAGGTAGATTGGTAATCTCCCCGGAAGGAATCTTCCAGACTTTCAGCCCGAGTTCCCGTAATAAATCTATGGTATCCAAATCAAATGCCGAGGACAGAAATTCAATACCACTTGCCCGGCAATGGGCCAGCAGTTCACGGTGCATCGGTTCGGTCAGTTCGAGTTTCTTGAGCATTTCGAACTGGGATTCGTCGTCGCCGGTGGTTTGCAGTTGGTAGTCTGCCTTGCGGGCGGTTTGCGTCAGGAGCGTTTGTGCCCGGAAAGACTGGAACTTGACCACGTCCGCCCCAGCCGCTGCGGCAACGTCGATCAGCTTTTTCGCCATTTCGAGCGAGCCGTTATGGTTCACTCCCGCTTCGGCGATTATATATACGGGTTCTGCCATGAGTTAATTCTCCGGCGAAGCAGTGGAAACGCCGTCTCGCGGGGAAATTACCAGTTGACCGGCACGGACGAAATAGTCGTCCGGCAATTCCAGGCCGTGGACGGTAGTGGCGTTCGAGCCGACAAAACTCCGTGCCCCCACTCGCACCGAGCCGTTGACCACGGCGGCTGTGGAAATATGCGTATGGTCGCCCACAATCGCGTCGTGTTCGACCAGGCAGGAGGTGTTCAGAATGCAATTCACGCCGACACCGGCACCTGCGTTGACGATGACCTGGTGCATAACTACAGTGCCTGCCCCGGCTTGCGCGTGAGGCGAAACATGAGCCAACGGCGAGACGATTACCGGCAACTCAAACCCCAGTTCCACGAGCTTCTGATAAAGCCGAACGCGCACGGCTGCCGATTTGATCTGGCCGACAGTAATAATCGCGTGTTTGTACCGCTGGCGAAGTTCGGGCAGGTCGTCGTCCGTACCGAGTATCGGATAGCCTAAAATCGCATCGTCGGTGTTGGCGTCAGGACGGCCGACTATACCGGCAATCGAAAAACAGCCCTGCTGCTCGATCACGTCGATACACGACCGGCAGTGCCCTCCGGCGCCAAGCAGGATGATTTCGGGTTTATTCATGTTGCGGAATCCGCCCTCGGACTACTGGGAATATTGACGATTCTCTGTTCAAGCCACTCGGCCTGTTCCAACGGGCCACACTGGCAATCTCGATACATTGCCAACTCGTTCATTAACTTCCAAGCCGGTCGCGTCATTATACCCGCATCGTTGGTACGCTTCAAGAAGGCATCCCGCCGGGCCGAGTCGGGGAAGATCACGGTGTTGAGCCAGTAGTTGCTCCGGCAGCCAGCCGGCTCGGTTACGAAACTCACGCCGTCGATTTTCGAGAAAAATTCCGCGTAGGCCTCCGCGAGCAGGCGTTTGTCGGCGATGTACGATTCGAGCTTTTCCAGTTGCGCACAGGCCATCGCGGCATTGAGATTCGGCATGCGGAAATTATAGCCGATTTCGTCGTGCACGTATTCCCAGCGGTGCGGAACCTTGGCCGTCGTGGTCAAATGCTTCGCCCGGTCGGCCAGGGCGTCGTCGTTCGTTACAATCGCCCCCCCTGCCCCGCAGGTTATGGTCTTGTTACCGTTGAAGCTGTAGATACCCAACAGCCCGAACGTACCGCAATATTTGCCGCCGGAGGTGCTGCCGAGCGATTCGGCGGCGTCTTCCACGACGGCAATGCCCCAGGCTTCGGCAATCCGGCAGATTTCCTCGATCCGGCAGGGATGGCCGAAAGTGTGCATGGGTACCACCGCCGCGATTCGCCGGTTGGTTGTTTTGTTATACGCTCCGTCGTCACGTCGCTCGGCATGTTCGTTAAGGAACGACTCCAGCGCTTCCGGTGAAAGCCCGAGCGTTCGGCGGTCCACGTCGAGGAATACCGGTTTCGCGCCGGTATGGGCAATTGCGTTGGCGGTTGCGATGAACGTCAGGGGCTGGGTTATCACCTCGCTGCCGGCCTGGCTGCCGACCAGCCGCAACGCGACCTGCAACGCGGCAGTGCCGTTGACCATGGCTACCGCCCTGCCGGCACCTGTGCAGGCGGCAAGCTGCTTTTCGAACCTGCTTACATATTCCCCCACGCTGGAAACAAACGTCGAGTCGATCGCATCCAGAACATAATCCCGGTCGGCCCGGCCGAATGTCGGGGCATGTAGCGGGATATAATCGTCAGTGCCGTACCACTGCCTGATGAACTGAATCAATGGATCAGACATTGTAAATATCGACCTTGTATCGGGTAAGATTCTCCGATTTCGTAAACCAGTCAATGGTCTGCTTCAAGCCCTCGCGAATGGAATACTTCGGCTCGAAACCGGTAAGCTCATGGATTTTCGTATTGTCGCACCAAAGCCGGAAAACCTCGCTGTTTTTCGGGCGGATTCGCTGCTGGTCGGTGATGAATTCCACATCCGAGGCCATCAATTCTTTTATGATATTCAGTGTGTCGCCGACGGAAATCTCGTAGTTCGAGCCGATATTGACCACCTCGCCGACGGTTTTGTCCGATTCGGCGATATCGATGAATCCCCTGCACGTATCCAGCACGTAATTGAAGTCTCGCGTGGGAGTTACGTCGCCAAGTTCGATCTGTTTTTTGCCGGCGGCGATTTGCGTGATGATGGTGGGTATCACTGCCCGGGCGCTCTGTCGCGGGCCATAGGTGTTGAAGGGCCGGGCGATGGTTACCGGCAAATCGAACGCCAGGTAAAAGCTCATAGCCATGTTGTCCGCCCCGATTTTGCTTGCCGAATACGGCGACTGCGGCTGGAGGGGATGTTTCTCGTCAATCGGCACATATTGGGCGGTACCGTAGACTTCGGACGTCGAGGTGTGAATCACGCGCTTACAGCCGTTCTCTTTGGCGGATTGACAAATATTGAGCGTGCCCTTGATGTTCGTATCGACGTAACTGTCGGGGGCGACGTACGAATACGGAATGGCGATCAATGCCGCCAGATGATAAATCACGTCGATGTCCCTGGTAATCAGCTTGCAGAAATGCGGATCCCTGACATCGCCGCAGACCACCTCCAGGCGGTCGTTTTTTTCAATTGTATCCAGCCAGCCCCAGTCGTTGAACGAATTATAGAGGCTCAACGCCCGCACATTACAGCCCGCATCGAGAAGCATCTCCGTAAGATGCGAACCGATAAATCCGTCGCCGCCGGTAACCAAAACACGTTTATTTTGCATGAAGTAACTCCAAAATGACACTTCGCCCCACCTGCTCCGAAAACACGCACAAAGCGAGGCACGCTACGGCTAAAAGCAGGCTATCCGTCCGCCGGACAGCCTGTCAGATTCCCTTTCCCTTAAAGAATGTCTTCAGAAAAGGAAGGCATTCTTTGGCGATCAGGGCATTTCCCTCTTCGGCAAGGTGTCCGTCGATATTAAGGAATAGCTCCTTGTTCGGGGTCGCCTTGCGAAACGCCGGCAGCAAATCCAATACCGGGATGGCGTTCGCCTTGGCAAAGCTCTTCAGTCGTTCCTGGTAAACAGTTTCGTTCATTACCTGATCCGGCTCATAGCCCCAAACCTTCTTGCCCACGCTGTTCTCCGATGCGTTGATCTGTATCGGAAACGGAATAATCGCCAAGCCGAACGCGATGCCCTGCTCCTGGCACAGACGTTTCATCTCCAGAACGCCCTGGTGGGTGAAATCCAGCACTTTCTTTTCTTCCGGCGACAGGTTCGTCTTGTGTACACGAAGGGAGCTTTTGTGGAACTGGTCGGTTTCGACGACCGCTTTCCAGACCTTCAACCTGTGGATTCTGGCGTCGGCCTGGGTCGACTTGTATTTCAGCCAACTCAGTATCGCACTGTGAGCACAAATCTTCTCCCACAACGTGCTTTTACGCATCGCCTGAGAGGATTCAGCATAAGCAGCCGGCATGCACTTCTCGGGCAAGCCGTTCGTAAAAACGTTCGGATAATCGCAGTATTGTCCGTACCAGTAATTATCGCAGTAATCATTAAAGGCAAACAGGACGATCACCACATCCGGCGAAAATCGGGCAATATGATGCTTTAACAGCAGGTATTCGGTTGTAGTCGTATACGCGCTGCACCCGGCATTGATGACGCGCACATTTTCCCGGCCTATTTGTTGCTGGAGCACCCTGGACATGGTCTTGTCTTCTTCGACCTGTCGAGCCTCCACGAAGGAGTCGCCCAGTAGAACAATGCGTACCTCCCCTTTCGGCTTCTGCACAGGGAACGATTCGCCACGGAAGCCGTGCTCGTTATATTGCAGCAACACGGGAGGGTACTCGTCGAACTCGCTGATCTGCCAGCCGACGCTGTCAGGCCGGTGAAAATACATGTAATCCCGGTCCGTCCTATAGGTTGGCAACGTAGTTGGCGGATATGGCAGAAATTGGCGGCAAACAAGCTCTATGCCGCCACCCAACAGGATCAGCAGCAGCCAGGTGATAAGAATAAACAGGATTTTCCGTTTTCGTGTCATTGTCAGGTCCGCCGAAGTGTACGTCATCCGGCGGCGTGTTGTCAAGTAACTCGATTACCCTGGCTTTTTCAGGCAAAGCTTCCATTTGACGCCTGCTATTGTTACTATTTCCGCCTATGACAGCAATATTGGGAATATCCGCGTTTTACCACGACTCGGCTGCGGCGCTTGTCGTTGACGGGCAAATCGTCGCTGCTGCGCAGGAAGAGCGCTTCAGCCGGAAGAAGCACGACTATCGGTTCCCCGTCAATGCGATAGACTATTGCCTCGCCGAAGCGGGCATAACGCCGGCAGAGCTGGATCATGTTACCTTCTACGACAAACCGCTGCTGAAATTCGAGCGGCTGCTCGAAACGTATTTCGCCTACGCACCGTCGGGGTTCCGCTCGTTTCTCAAGGCTATGCCGCTGTGGCTGAGGCAGAAGCTGCATCTGCCGCGGGAAATGAACAAAGGCCTGCGACACCAGTACAAGGGCAGGTACGTATTCCTCAGCCATCACGAATCTCACGCAGCCAGCGCGTTTTTCCCGTCGCCGTATGAAGAAGCCGCCATTTTGACCATGGACGGCGCGGGTGAATGGGGCACAGGCTCCTATGGCGTCGGTAGAGGCAATCGAATCGAGCTGACGCACGAGCTGCGGTTCCCTCATTCGCTGGGGTTGTTGTATTCGGCATTTACCTATTTCACCGGCTTTCGCGTTAACAGCGGCGAGTACAAGCTGATGGGCCTGGCGCCCTACGGCGACCCGATATATCGCGACGTGATTCTCGATAAGCTCATGGACCTGAAGGAAGACGGCTCGTTTCGGATGGACATGAGTTACTTCAACTACTGCCAGGGCTTGACGATGACCAACCGGAAATTCGCCTCGCTCTTCGACGGCCCGGCCAGGACGTCGGAATCGCAGATTACCCAACGGGAAATGAATATCGCCGCGTCGGTACAGGCCGTTACGGAGGAGATTGTCCTGCGGATGACGAGGCATCTCGCAGCCGAGACGAAAATGAAGAATCTGGTGCTGGCCGGCGGCGTGGCGCTGAACTGCGTAGCCAACGGGAAAATCCTGCGAGACGGGGCGTTTGAGAATCTCTGGATTCAGCCGGCTGCCGGAGACGCCGGCGGAGCTTTGGGCGCGGCGATGTTCGTGTGGCATCAGTTATTGGGCAACGAGCGGAACGTTGACGGCGTAAACGACCTCCAGCACGGTACACTGCTCGGCCCGAAGTTCACCGACGATGAAATCCGCGGTTTCCTGGACGAAACCGGCGCGGAATACGACTACTTTGAAAATGAGGATGACCTGCTGGACGTGGTAGCCGGGCAACTCGCCTCGGAAAAAGTGATCGGTCATCTTGCCGGGCGGATGGAGTTCGGCCCGCGTGCCCTGGGCAGCCGGTCGATTATCGGCGACGCCCGTTCGACGAAAATGCAGTCGATAATGAACCTCAAGATCAAGTTCCGCGAATCGTTCCGCCCATTCGCACCGAGTATCCTGCGGGAACACGTCCACGAGTATTTTCAGATGCAGCCCAACGAGGACAGCCCGTACATGCTGCTGGTTGCGCCGGTGCATGAAAAAAAGTGCCGAATCGAAACGGACGAAACGGCTGGGCTGACGGGCCTCGACAGGCTGAAGGTCGTACGCTCCGACGTGCCGGCGATTACACATGTGGACTTTTCCGCCCGCGTCCAGACGGTGGACCCCGTGAGGCATGGCCGGTTCTATCGCCTGATAAAACGGTTCCACGAGAAAACGGACAGCCCAGTGGTCATCAATACCAGCTTCAATATTCGAGGCGAGCCGATTGTCTGTTCGCCGGAAAACGCCTACCGATGCTTCATGGCAACGAACATGGATGTGCTGGTGCTGGAGAATTTCGTGCTCTACAAAGAGCGACAACCACAGGCCAGGCAATATGAAACCGACGAATACATGGCCCAATTCGACCTCGACTAATTCGTACGGCATTGACTACAGAATAAAAAATCAGAAAAGAGGCCCGGACGATGCTGATTAAGATTAATTTTTCACCTGATCGAAAGCAACTGCGACAGTTTGGCGTCGTGGCGTGTATCTTTTTTGCGGTTTTCGGTGTGCTGATCTGGCGTCAGGTGGCGATCTTCGGCCTGTGTTTTTCACAGCCCGGCCCGGCTGAGATAACCGGCGGGATTTTCTGGGCGATCAGCGGCGTGTGCCTGCTTTCGGCGATATTTCTCCCGCGTGGCCTGTGGCCGATGTACGTCGTATTGAACACCGCAACGCTGCCGATAGGGCTGGTAGTATCGCACGCGATGATACTGATTTTGTTCTTTCTTGTCATTACGCCGGTCGGGCTGATTTTCCGCCTGATAAAACGGGACGCACTGCACCGGAAGTTCGATAAGCAAGCCGAGTCTTATTGGGTCGCCTGCGAACCGCATCCACCAGCAAAGCGATATTTCCGCCAATTTTAGTCGCCGACACGGGTGCTGTGGCGGGAGCGAAGCCACCGTTTTTGGTAGGCCGGGTCTTGACCCGGCGATAAGAAGGCGACAGCCTTCTTACATGGAAATCCCCTTCGATAACACGTTTCTGGTAAAACGTGTTTTTCACCGTTACTAACCCGAATGGGCCGAACCTGTTGCATGTGCCATGCAATTGCCGGGTCGAGACCCGGCCTACGGAAACGGGTAAAAACAGGAAACGGGAATACACGAAAAACACATGGTCCCCTGGGGACCATGCCCCCCAAACCTGCCGGTAGCCCTTGAAAATCGTCACACCGACTGTTATTATTCGTGTATCAATAGGAGATGTCTTCGTGACAAATGAATCCGACAATCAGGCAGAGGAGTTTCAGGCTGAGGCACAGGGCAGGCAGACTGGCTTGGCGCGGGAATTCTGGGACTTCCTCAAGCACAATAAGAAATGGTGGCTGACGCCGATCCTGTTAATCATGCTGGTGCTGGGTCTGCTGGTATTCCTTGGCGGCACCGGGGCTGCCCCGTTTATATACGCGTTGTTCTAATCTAAATCGGCCCGTTAATCAGGGTTTTCGGCCTCGGCGGTATGCCGACGGGCTTTCGTTCATTTTTTGGCGGAACTGTTTGCTGAAGGCATAGATATCGCTGTATCCCAGCAATTGCGAAATGCGCGTGATGGAGTGGCTTGAGAATTTCAGCAACTCGATTGCGGTTTTTATTCGGGATTGGATCAGATATTCACCGGGCGTAACGGCTTTGAATTTTTTGAAGATACGAATGAAGTGGTCGGTTGAATAGCCGGCCTCCTCCGCAAGTTTTTCGATCTGGACATGGACGGAAGGCCCCTGCCGTATTTCCCGGCAGACTTTGTCAACCAGTTGAAATTGTTCGAGTTCCAGGCCTGTATAGTCGGGTTTGAAATCCCGGCGGGTAATTTCCAGCAGCGATGACTTAAGCCAGTGAACCGCTTCCGATTGCCCAGACGACCCTTGAGTAAAAGCAGTAATCGAACGCTCCATGAGATCAGCCAGAAAAGCGGGCGATTCGATTCGACGATGGAAAGCCGGCATGGAGTCTTTAGGCGGCTTTACGACCTTTTCATCACAGCCGATGTAACTATAGACGATGTATGGCACAATCAACGGATTGTGGGGATCGTGAGTCGCCAGGTGCGGTTTCCAGTGGCGAAAAACAAAACAGTCGCCCGCCTTCAGATAGTAGGCCTTTCCGGGTATTTCCAGCCGGCCCTGGCCTTTCAATACCAGCCAGAGGTTAAGTT
>JAIORC010000300.1 GCA_021108335.1 Phycisphaerae bacterium | reverse complement strand
GTGTCGGTCAACTGCCTGTTCTGCCCGGCCTCTATGAATCGTATCCGAAAAATCATCGCGGTTGCCTTTCTTTCTTGCGGCTCAAAGGCAACACTACGATACAAAAAAAGGGAAAGGCAAATTTTTACGAATTTTTTTCGGCGGCGGGCGATTAAAAGGGGCCTCAGAATTGCCCCAATACCCTCCCTATGGAGACTACCGACACCCCCTTACGAAGAGTGCCGATACCCCTTATAAAGGGTGCCGTGGCGGGAGCGAAGCGACAGCCACGATATTGCGCAGCTATTGCTTCGAATTGCTTCCACAAACCTGCCGATACACGGCAAAGCATAGCAAAACCGCAGCCGGTTATCCGTCCGTCGCGCGTTCTTCCACAGGCTTGCCGGCGGGCCTGGCGACACGATTCGCCTGGAACGTCATCAGCGAAACGTAAAAGAATCCGAAGGCGAAAATCATCAGGAATGGGGCGGTAACCGCTGAACGAATGTCAAATATGCAGCACAGCAGGCAGGCCACCATGTAACAGCCCATCAAAAATTCAAAACCGGCAAGCCAGTTCCGTTTCTTTTTCTTCGGCTGGACGAGCTGGTCCATATAGAGGCTCTCGGCGGAGTCTTTCGCCGCGGCGTTCTCGCCGTACTTCGGAGTCCGTACAAATCCGCTGGTCCGGCCGAACCACGCCTCGAGAATAGCCTTGGTATTGGACAAGCAAAGCCCCACGCCCAAGGCCATCATCATCGGCAGATACTTTAAAGGCCCACGCCAATTGCCCGACAACGCGCCCTGGCTGGCACAATAAAATACCGTCGCCGACATCGTAGCCAACGTGAAAATTCCCATATCGACAATCACACGCCAGATATCACTGTCTATCGGCAGGCTGTAAATATACATCGCCGGGTACATCATCAGCACCAGCCCCAGCATGAAAATGTGCATGCAGAATCCCGTCAGGTGGAAAAACGCCTCCACCTTGACCTTCAGCGGCGCCTTGGAAAGCATTACCTTGGGCAGAAGCTTGATCGCGTTCTGCGCACCGCCCTTGGTCCAGCGGAACTGCTGGGCCTTGAAGCCGCTCAACTCCGGCGGCAACTCCGCCGGGCTGACCGTATCCGGCAGGAAAATAAACTTCCAACCCTTGAGCTGCGCCCGATACGACAAATCCAGATCCTCGGTAAGAGTATCGTGCTTCCAGCCGCCGGCGTCGTCAATCGCCTCCCGCCGCCACGTGCCGCCGGTTCCGTTGAAACTCATAAACCGGCCGCTGCGGTTACGGCCCACGTGTTCGATGGCGAAATGCCCGTCCAGGAAAATCGCCTGGCTCCTGGTGAGCAGGCTGTCCTCGCGGTTGATGTGCCCCCAGCGGGACTGCACCACGCAAACCTTCGGATCGGTAAAATACTGAATCGTGTCGTGCAGGAAATTCTTGTCCGGCACGAAATCGGCATCGAAAATGGTGACAAATTCGCCCTTGGCGGTCTTAAGCCCATTCGCCAGCGCCCCGGCCTTGTAACCTGTGCGATCCTCGCGGTGAATAAACTCCACGTCGAACCCCTGGCTGCACATATCCTCCACCGCCTGCCGGGCGAGTTCGCAAGTTTCGTCCGTGCTGTCGTCGAGCACCTGTATCTGCAACTTCTCGCGGGGATAGTCGATCTGGCAGGTCTGCTCGATAATCCGCCGCGCGACGAACCGCTCGTTAAACATTGGAAGCTGGATCGTAACATTCGGCAACTCGTCAAATTGCCCAGCCGGAACGGGCACTTTCTTCCGGTGCCGCCAGAACAGGTACACCAACGCGTAACGGTGCAGGCCATACATGCATACCACCGCCAGCATAACGGTGTAAACCGTCATGAACGTAGTCAAAAAAAAGCTTGTCCAATCCATTCGTCTTCTCGCTTTGTAAAATTTCAGCGTGCGGCATCAGCAGAGCAATTCAGCACATCGCTCCAGCTATGAAAAGGGATCGAGCCGATAAATCCGCCCCGTTCCCCGACGGTGGAGAAATTGTACCCCAAATAACCCGCCGGTCAAGCTAAATACCTCAAAACCGCCTGTTAGACTGGGGAAACTTTGTGACTATTCGGTTTCCGGTTCGGCTGCTTTGTCTACTTGCGGCGGACGCTTTTGATGACCACCGGCTCCTGCGGCACGTCGGAATGCGGGCCGGATTGGCCGGTCGCAACCTGGGCAATCTCGTCCACCACGTCCATGCCATCGATTACCTGCCCGAAAACACAGTATCCATACCCGTCAGCCGTCGCCGCACGGAAATCCAGGAAATCATTGTCCTTGTGATTGATGAAGAACTGACTACTAGCCGAGTGCGGATCATTCGTGCGGGCCATCGCCAGCGTACCACGCTTGTTCTTCAGGCCATTGGCAGCCTCGTTCCCCACGGGATCACGCGTAATCTTCTGCTGCATGTCCGCGGCAAAACCGCCGCCCTGGATCATGAACTCCGGAATAACGCGATGATAAATCGTGCCGTCATAAAAACCCTCATCGACATACGCCAGAATGTTGGCTACCGTCTTGGGGGCATTAGCTGCGTCCAACTCGATCTCGACGGTGCCCATGCTGGTTTCCATCACGACTACCGTATTTTCCTGATTTTCAGTCATTTTATATTGCTCCATTGTCTCGGGGTTTATAAAGCCCTTGTGTTTTTGCTTGTTATGTTCGGCCCTGCCGCCACACAGCGGGTCTGCTATTTCTCAGCTTTTCGGCGAACGGACTTGATTACTACCGGGGTAATCGGGGCACTTTTTTTTCCAGCCGCGTTGAATTTGACCCGGCCGGCTGCGATCTTATCCACCACCGCCTGCCCCTCGATAACCTTGCCGAAAACGCAGTAACCAAAGCCATCACGAGTGGCCGCCCGATAATCCAGGAAACCATTGTCTTTATGGTTGATAAAAAACTGAGCCGATGCGCTGTGCGGATCGCCAGTGCGAGCCATCGCTATTGTGTACTTCTTGTTCTTCAACCCGTTGGCTGCTTCGTTGGGAATTACGTCGTAAGTCGGCTTTTTCCGCCTGCCGCCCTGGATCATGAAGTCCTTTATCACGCGATGAAAAATCGTGCCGTCATAGAATTTGTCATCCGTGTACAACAGGAAATTCTCCACGGTAATCGGAGCCTTCGTCGCAAACAGCTCTATCACGATCGTGCCCTTGTCGGTTTCCATGACCACTACGGGATTCCTGGCGACTTTCGGCTTGGCCGCCGGTTTGGCCGCTGGCTTTGGCGCCGGCTTGGAGGTTTTCGCCGCCTTGGGAGCGGGTTTGGATTTTTCCGGCTCGATGGTCTTCGTCTTCTTCGGCAGACAGCCGACAAATACCCCAGCCACACAAAGCATGATTACCATCGCGGTTCGTGTCATGATTCTTCCTCAATTTACGGGTTATGGATTAACATTCACAGCGATCTATAAAATCCGAAATCGCCGGAATAAGCAACCGTTTTTTCCGATATCTCGCCGCGGTGTGCCCACCGCGCGACAGGCGGGATTATGCGAAATTGCTACAATTCCTTGCGGATCGCGTCGGCCAGGGTGTCCATCTGTCCATCTTCGTAGGCCCCTGCCGGCCAATTGAACGTAAACGTCCCACCCGGATCACGCGGGATAACGTGAAAATGCACGTGCGGAACAAGCTGCCCTGCGATGGCTCCGTTGTTCTGCAAGACGTTGATACCTTCGCAACCAGTGGCTGCCTGAACCGCCCGAACCAGCGAGGGCAAATGGCTCAGCATCGCCGCCGCCTGCTCAGCCGGCATGACGTCAAGTGTCTCGTAATGCTCCTTCGGAATCAGCAGAACATGGCCGGGTGCCAACGGGCCAATATCCATAAAGGCCAACGCCTCCTCTGTCTCCAGGAGCTTCGTACTGGGAATTCCGCCCGCGGCAATCTTGCAAAAAATACAATCAGGATTCCTGCTCATTCTCATTCTCCCACAAAGCCGGTTCAGGGGTACTGTCCAGAATATTTCGCACATTTCATCCTACAACACCACTCCACCGGGAAGCTATAAAAAAAAGCCCACGGAACTGGTCCGTGGGCTTTTTATATCAATCGCAAAACTCGTCCCGCCAACAACAGGGGCGAAATTGCGCTATTCGCTTTTTTCCTCGTCCGTGGATTCTTCGGAGGTTTCTTCGGTAGCTTCGGCAGTAGCTTCCGTGGTTTCCTCAGCCGGAGCTTCAGCAACTTCCTCGGAGGCCTCTTCGGCTTCCTCGGTGGTCTCGGGTTTTTCCTCGCCCTTGGTTGCCTCTTCGGCGGCGGCACGTCGTTTGGCGGCACGCTTTTTACGCCGGCCGGACACGTTGCCTTCATCAGCCTCGGCAGTTTCCTCGATCAATTGCAGCATCACCTGTACGCCGGCATCGCCGATCCGCCGATCCGCCAGGCGAATAATCCGGGTGTAACCGCCGGGGCGATCCACATATCGCGGCGCAATCTCGTCGAAGAGCTTCTGGACCACCGTCTTATCTTCAGGCTCGTAGTTCTTTTTGGTCTCGTCGAAGCTGAACATCTCGCGATCCTGGAGCAGCTTTATCACCTGCCGCCGGGCGTGCAGCGTACCTTGACGGGCGATGGTTATCAGCTTCTCCACGAACGGTCGCAGCTCCTTGGCCTTGGCCTCGGTAGTACGAATCGCACCGTACTGAAACAGCGAGGCAGCCATGTTCCGACGCAACGCCTTGCGGTGGCTTGTAGTCCGACTTAATTGTTTTCCTGCAACTCGATGACGCATGGCCACCCTCTTTTTCTTCTGCACCCCGAAATGGGGCTATTTGTCTATTTCTTCTATTCCAACTCGTCCCGACGAATCAGTCGTCGGGAAACCTATTCTTCCGTGTCCAGCTCGGCTTCCTGGGCCTCGCCCAGCTCTTCTTCTTCCAGCTGCGGCATGGAGACGTTCATCCCTATAGACATGCTCATGTCAGCCAGTTTACGTTTGACTTCACGCAGCGAGGTCTTGCCGAAGCTGCGTATCTTGAGCAACTCGGATTCAGGCATGCTCACCAACTGCCCGACCGTCTCGACGTGTGCCGATTCGAGGCAATTACTCGCCCTGACCGACAACTCCATCTCCTGGATGCTCATGTCCAGTTTACGCTGCAATTCGCTGTCGATTTCCTGCGTAGCCTCCGGCGTACCGGACTCGACAATCTGCTCGCCCAGTTCGAAATACTGCACGAACGGGTTGAGGTGCTTGCGAAGAATCTTGGCGGCTTCGACCATGCCCATTTCCGGAGTGATCGTACCGTTGGTCCAGATTTCCATCACCAGCCGGTCATAATTGGTCTTCTGTCCGACACGGGTGTCCTCTGTGGCATATCGCACGCGGGTTATCGGGGAGAAATACGCATCCACGTGAACCATGCCGGCCTGCTGATCCTCTTCGGGATCGACAAGCTCTTCGGCCGGCACATAGCCCCGGCCCGTCTGGACTTCCATCTCCATCTCGAACGGAATGTTGTCGGTCAGCGTCGCCAATACCAGGTCGCCATTCATTATCTCAACGGACGGGTCCGCTTCGATCATGTCAGCCGTTACCGGGCCTTTGACGTTACTGGTTACCCGAATCGTCTTGGACAACTCAGAATGATTTTTAACTATCAGACTTTTGACGTTCAGAATAATATCGGTAACATCTTCCAGTACGCCGGGAATGGAGGTAAACTCGTGATCGGCACCGGTGATTTTCACACTGGTTACCGCCGCGCCTTCCAAGCTGGATAGAAGAATACGACGTAATGAATTACCCACCGTGGTCCCGAACCCTCGCTCGAAGGGTTCCACGACAAATTTTCCGTATGTGGGCGTCGAAACATCCTGATCGTTCACAACCCGTGTCGGCAATTCCAGGCCTCGCCATCGAATTCGCATTTATTTTGCCTCCGTCCTTTGCGGACTGTTTAAGGTTTTTTCTTTTCGTTTTTGGTTTAGTTGCTTCAGTGCCTTTGTTATCGGCTGCAAAACTCGACGATTAATTGTTCTTCAACCGGAATCATCACATCGTCCCGGCTGGGCAGGGCGATTACTTCGCCCACCAACTGGGACATGTCCAGCGTCAACCAATTCTGCAGGCGAGGCTCGCCAAGTTCTTCCAGGTTGTGGCGAACCAAAGTCTGGGAACGATCGGACGGCTTGACCGAAAGCTTATCGCCAACGCTCACCTGGTAACTTGCGACATTTACCCGTCGCCCGTTAACGTAAATATGTCCGTGGGCTACAACCTGCCGGGCGGCAGGCCTCGACGGCGCCATGCCCAGCTTGTAGACCACGTTATCTAAACGGCGTTCCAGCAACCCCAGCAGGATAGCACCGGTTGCACCGCGGATTCGCTCCGCCTTGGCAAAGAGGTTCGTAAACTGCCGGTCGCGAATACCGTAATAACGTTTGACTTTCTGCTTCTCGCGGAGGCGCAAGCCGTAATCGCTCAGCCGGCCCCGACGCCAATTGTGCTGCCCGGGAGGCGAGGTTATACGTCGCTCGGTTTTGCCACTCAGCGACCGGGCGCCTTTGAGCATCAGATTGACGCCTTCCCGTCGGCTGAGCCGATCGGTTGGACCTGTGTAACGTCCCATTATTCTTTACTCCTTACTGCTTAACACGCCTGTTCGCCAGACGCGGCGTTCAGCAACCATGCCCGCCGATATCGGCAGGGCTGATTATCTTCCGGCATATCCTGCTGAATGGATTGCCGTATTACCGCCATCTATTCAATTATGACATTGTGATATTATAAAAATACTAAACACGACGCTTCTTGCGGGGGCGACAGCCGTTGTGCGGAATCGGCGTAATGTCTTCGATGGACAGTATCTTCAAGCCCGCCGACTGCAAACCCGTTACCGCAGCTTCCCGCCCGCTGCCGGGGCCTTTGACGCGAACCTCGACTTCGACAAGCCCCATCTTCTTGGCTTTGTTGGCTGCCGATTCTGCCGCACGCGTCGCCGAAAACGGCGTACTCTTGCGCGAACCTTTGAACCCGCCGACCGAACCGCTCGACTCGCTGGTCAACACATCGCCGTTGTTGTCGGTAATCGTAATAAGGGTATTGTTGAACGTCGCCTTGACGTGGACTACGCCGCGTACAACGTGCCGCTTGGTTTTCTTGCGTGATTGTGCCATGGTTTACCGCATCTCCTTGACGGACTTCTTGCCCGCAACGGTTTTGCGCGGGCCTTTGCGAGTTCGGGCGTTGGTCTTGGTTCGTTGCCCGCGAACAGGCAACCCGCGACGATGACGCAGGCCTCGATAGCATGAAATATCACGCAGGCGGGCTATGTTCTGCTGGGTCTGGCGACGAAGCTGGCCCTCGATGACAAAATCGTTCTGGAGGATGCCGGCAATCTGCGAAAGCTGATCTTCCGTCAAATCCTTCGCACGGACCTTGTCTTCGATCCCAAGTTGGTTACAAATATCCTTGGCCGTCTTGGGACCAATCCCGTGAATGTATCGCAATGCGATCCAGACGGGCTTATCATTCGGAATGTCTACACCTGCCACACGTGGCATACGCGTTCTCCTTCGTCTCTGCTAACCTTGACGCTGCTTATGTTTCGGATTCGTACAGATTACCCGCACCACACCTTTGCGGCGGATAACCCGACAATGTTCACAAATTCTTTTTACTGATGCTCGTACTTTCATAATTTCACCTCTTTAACCGGTCTCTCGCCGGTTCGTCCAGCCTGTTCGTCATGCCTCTATGCCGTCAATACCCGGACGCCGTCTTGCGTTATCGCCAGCGTATGCTCCCAATGGGCCGACGGCTTACCGTCGGCAGTAGCAATCGTCCAGCCGTCGTCCAGAACACGCACACGCGGCGTGCCCATGTTCACCATCGGCTCGACGGCTATCACCAGGCCCGGCCTCAGCGGAATATCCCGCATTTTCAGTTCCGGCGACAGGAAGTTCGGCACCTTCGGGTCTTCGTGCATCTCCCGACCAATCCCATGGCCGACAAACTCCTCGACCACGCTGAACCCTTCGCCGCGAACATAATCAGCCATCGCCTCAGCCACCTGCGACCACTTTCCGCCAGGGGCGGCAAGCTGAATCGCGATGTCCAGCGAGTGCCTCGTTACGTCCACCAACCGCTGGACTTCAGCATCGACCGTGCCAACCGTAAACGTCCGGGCGGCGTCGCCGCACCAGCCGTCCAACTCCACGCCGAAATCCACGCTGAGGATATCACCGTCGCGAACTTCTCGCTTGGAGGGAATACCGTGAACCACCTCTTCATTCAGCGATGCACAGATATTGCCTGGAAAAGGCCCAGCCTTGCCCCGGCCCGGCACGCCCTTGAAAAGGCACTTCGCGCCGCGGGCTTGGCACAGCCGTTCCGCTTCGGCATCCAGATATTCAGTTGTCATTCCCGGAGCGATAATCTCGCCCAGCCAATCCAGAACTTCCCGGACAATCTGTCCCGAAGCATATAGCTTCTCAATCTGGTCGGGTTTTTTTAATTGTATCGCCACACCAACACCTTACCTGCCCTGTGCTTCCAGGGCAGCAACCGTTTCAGCGGCTACTTCGTCCGGCGTCTGCATGCCGTTTACTTCTATCACCTGCACCTTGCCCGCGTCGCGATAATACGCGACAACCGGCTCAGTCTGCATTTTATAGTTTTTCAGCCGCTCGCGGACAACTTCTTCCTTGTCGTCGTCCCGCTGGACAAGCTTTTCGCCGGTTTCGTCGCAAATGCCCTCGACCTTGGGGGCCATGTACTTGACATGGTAAATCTTACCAGTCGAGGGACAACTTCGCCTGCCGGTAATCCGTTCCACAATTGCTTCGTCATCGGCGGTAATCATCACTACCGCATCCAACGGCGAGCCTGCCTCGTCGAGGGTTTTATCCAGCGACTGGGCCTGGGCAACCGTCCGCGGAAATCCGTCCAACAGTAATCCGCCGTCAACGGCGGTAATCGCCTTGGCCATCATCTCCACGACAATGTCATCCGGCACCAACTCGCCACGGGCCATTATCTCAGCCAACTTCTCGCCAAGTTCGCTGCCTGAAGACTTCTCCGCGCGAAAAATGTCGCCGCTGGACAGGTGCGTCATTCCAAATTTTTCGACCAGCCGCTCCGCCTGCGTTCCTTTGCCGGCTCCGGGCGGGCCCATCAAAACCACTCTCATCAGTGTGCTCCTTTGATTCGAGTACTGCCGCCAAGGAATCCGCCGTAATTTCGCATCACCAACTGCGACTCGATCCGCTGTACCAGATCAAGCGTTACCGATACCATAATCAGCAGGCCGGTACCACCAAGGAAAGACGAAATCGCAAATGGAATTTCCATTTGCTCGGCAATCACGTTGGGGATAACGGCAATTACCGCCAGAAACGCCGCTCCACAGTATGTAATTCGCTCCATCACCCGTTCGAGATAATCCGCCGTCCGCTTTCCAGGACGCAGGCCAGGAATGAAATGGCCCATGTCGCGAAGATTGTCGGCCATGTCTTTCGGGCGGAAGTTTACCGTCGTCCAGAAATACGCGAAGAAGAAAATCAAACCGATGTACAACATCGTGTGGGTGAAAGTGCCCATGCTCAACGCGCTTTTCATGATCAGCAGGAAATCACCCCATAAACCACCGGAACTGCCCCACCACTCGACCATCTTACCGGCAATTATGCCCGGGAAAATCATCAGCGACGAAGCGAAGATAATCGGCATGACCCCGCCGTGATTGACTCGCAACGGCATATAGTGCCGCTGCCCGCCATACACCCGCCGGCCTCGCGTCTGCTTGGCCTGCTGGATGGGTATCCGCCGCTGGCCCTGGGTAATCAAAATAGCACCAGCCACCACGAATACAAACGAACAGGCCAGGAAAACCAACTGCGGCAGGCCTATATCATCGGACGAAGCCGCCAGCGACAGGTCGGCGCGCTTGATCAGTTCGCCTATCGCAGAAGGCAACCGAACCACGATACCAGCCATAATCAACAAACTGATACCGTTGCCGATACCGTATTCGTCGATCTGCTCGCCCAGCCACATCAGGAAAATTGTGCCCGCGGTCAACCCGATGACCCCGATAAAGAAAATCATCATCGCCGCAGCACCTTCGCGATACTCCGGATAAACCATGAATTCGCCCTGTATCTGGGCGCTCATCATGTACTTCATCCAGAAAATCGCCTGGACAAGACACAATCCCACGGTTGCGTATCGGGTGTATTCCTGTATCTTCTTCTGGCCGGCCGGGCCTTCCTTCTGCAACTTCTCCAACGACGGAAGCACATTCGCCAACAACGTGAAAATAATCGAGGCGGAAATATAAGGCATAATGCCCAGACCGAACAGTGAACTTTGCTGGAGACTGCCGCCGGTAAACATACTGAAATAACTCATCGCCTGGCCGAACAGGCCTTCCTGCTGACTCGCCGCCAACGTATCCATAGCGTCCTGGTTCAAGCCGGGCAACGGCACGTGGAAACCGATACGGTAAATCGCCAGCAACGCCAGCGTAAACACCAACTTGCCGATAAGCTCCGGAATCGAGAATATGTTCTCCAGTATCCGGTGAACAGAAGACTTGCCCCAGAGAGCGTAATAGTAAACACCAAGGATAGCTATCGCACCGATAATAACGGCTATGGCGGTAACAAGATCACCTGTCGCCTTGCCGCTGGCGAGGAATGTTACCACTCCCTTACCGCCGAACTGTACGAACAGGCAGCCGACCACACCCCCTACACCAAGCCGGAACAGGTCGAAATGACCAACCTTCCTGATGAGAAAATACAAGCCGACCAGCAACAATGGAATGCCGGACAACACTATCGGCCAGTCATAAGGCTGACCTGCCTTCAGTGCGTTACCGGAAATCCATGCGCCAGTTCCTATGAAGAGGAGACTTGCAATAAGTTTTGTGATTCGGAATCCCACGAATATACCCTTGCGTTAAATACCGTTTACGCTTCCTCGACCGTTCCGCCGGCCTGGGAAATTTTTTCCTTCGCCGTAGCGGAAAATTTATTTGCCACGACCGTCAACTTCTTCTTGATATCGCCATTGCCCAGAATCTTGATAAGCGTGGAAGTGTCGTCGATCATGCGGGCGTTCTTGAGGGCCTCGGCATCGACGCGCGAACCGTCTTCGAACTGCTCTTCCAGGGCGGCGACGTTAATCACCTGGTATTCCGTACGGAAATTGGCATTGTTAAAGCCGCGCTTCGGAATTCTCGAAAGCATGGGCGTCTGCCCGCCTTCATAACCCAGGCGCTTCTTGGCGCCACTTCGGCTGCCATAACCCTTGTGGCCCCGGCCTGACGTCTTGCCCATGCCCGAACCGATACCGCGACCAATGCGTTTGCGTCGCTTGTGCTTCCCGGCGGCGGATAATATTTCGTCTAGCTTCATTTGACTTCCACTCCTCGCAGCGAACTGATGGTCTGGGCTGTGCGAAGTTTTTTAAGGGCATCCATACCCGCCTTCAGCAGGTTCTTGGGACTGGTAGACCCGTAAGCCTTGCTCAACAGGTTGTGGATACCGGCCAATTCAAATAGCGGGCGGATTTTCTTGCCCGCGATAACTCCCGTACCGTCCGAAGCCGGCAGAATCACCACGCTCGAAGCGCCGCAACGACCAATGATCTTGTGGGGAATGGTACTACCCCGCAACGAAACCTGGATCATGCTCTTGATCGCGTCGCTCTTGGCCTTTTCGACAGCATCGGGCACTTCGTTGGCCTTGCCGTAACCAATGCCAACACGCCCATTGCGATCTCCCACGGCTACCAGCGCGGCGAAGCTGAACTTTCGCCCACCCTTGACGACCTTGGAGCAGCGATAAATCTGCACCACGTTGTCTTCAAGACCGCCTTGATCTTTATAATCGTCTCGTTTGTCTTTTCTCTGAAACGCCACCAGCAGATCTCCTAAAATTCCAAGCCGCCCTTGCGGGCCGCCTCTGCCAACTCGCGAACTCGACCGTGGTACGGATAACCGTTACGGTCAAACACGACCTGCTTGATACCCTTTTCGACAGCCTTGTTCGCAAGAAACTCACCAACTACGCCGGCTGCGGCACTGTTACCCGCACTACCGCCGACCTTCTCACTGACCGCCTTTTCCTGCGTCGAAGCCGCTATAAGCGTCTTGCCGGCCTCGTCGTCGATAATCTGGGCATAAATGTTCTTGTGACTCCGGAAGACAGTAAGCCGCGGACGAGTATCCGTACCGGAAACTGTCTTGCGTATGTGCTTCTTTCGTCGTTTGTATCTATTGTTCTTTTTCAAGATCGGCTTCATCGTGTAGCCCTGCCTTTATCATTCAATTTGCAACTATAAATCTCATACCAGGTTCAGACGCCGCAAGCCTGATTTCGCAACCGGCTTCCAGCCATCCAAAAGCCACTTATTAACCACCGCTACCGGCAAACGCCTTGCCGACCTTGCGACGGACGTATTCGTCGGCGTAACGGACACCCTTGCCCTTGTACGGCTCGGGGGGACGGGTTCGCCTGCACTTGGCGGCGAATTCGCCAACCATCTGCTTGTCCGGGCCTTTAACCGTAAACTTCGCAGGATCACTGTCGCCACGGGCCTGGGGGGTCTCAACATCCACGGTTACGCCGGCGGGCACTTCCAGAATCTCCGGATGGCTCTTGCCGCAGGTAACCGTAAACGTATTACCCTGCAACTGCACACCGTAACCTACTCCGTAAACCTCGAGCTTCTTCTCGTAGCCCTTGGATACGCCTTCAACCATGTTCGCGATCAAGCTGCGGGTCAGACCATGCAACGCCCGGCCCTGCCGGTCGTCCATCTTGCGGGTTACGATTACCTCGTCGCCCTCGACCTTGGCCTCGACCTCCGGGCGATACGTGAAACTCAGGTTACCGAGCTTCCCTTCCACCGTTACGGTCCGATCCGCCACAGCAACCTTTACGCCGCTGGGAATCGCTATTGGTTTTTTTCCTATTCTCGACATACTCTTTACCTTATTCGCCCGGACTCTTATCTTAATCGCCCGGACTTTTGCTGCCTTATTCGCCCGACGTTAGTTCACAACGCAAAGCACTTCGCCGCCGACTCTCTTATCGCGGCACTGCCGGTCGGACAAAACGCCCTGACTGGTAGAAACCACCGAAATACCCAAGCCGTTAAGAGGCCGGGGCAGGTCTTCCATGCTCTTGTATACCCGGCATCCGGGGCGGGAAACGCGATTCACCTCGGTTACCACGTCTTCACCAAGCGGGCCGTACTTCAAGTACACACGAAGCATACCCTGCTTGTTGTCTTCTATTCTCTTGTAGTCATCGACATACCCTTCTTCTTTCAGCACACGGCAAATGCCCTCGCATATCTTCGAGGCGCGGACATTCACCAGCTTGTGCCGGCTACGCAATGCGTTGCGAATTCGGGTCAACATATCAGCAATGGGGTCGGATAAACTCATCGAATCAATTTCCTCTTTACCAACTGGCTTTCTTCATACCTGGAATCAGGCCGTTACTGGCCATCTCCCGCAGACAGATGCGGCATACCTTGAACTTTCGGTATACACTACGCGACCGACCGCAAAGTTGACACCGCCGGATCGTCCGGCTTGAAAACTTCGGTTTCCTATTGGCTTTTGCAATCAATGCTTTTGTCGCCATGTTTGTTTCCTCTTAATAAAACGCTTAACTGTCCCGGAAAGGCATGCCGAGTTGCTTAAGCAACTCTCTGCCTTCTTCGTCGGTGTCAGCCGATGTCTGGAAAGCAATGTTCATACCCTGCGTAAATGTAATCGTCGTCGGGTCGATTTCCGGGAAAACGGACTGCTCGACCAGACCCATGTTGTAATTGCCCTTACCGTCAAAAGCCGAAGGGTTCAACCCGCGGAAGTCCTTGACTCGCGGTATCACCAACGACACCAGCCGGTCGAGAAACTCGTACATCCTGTCGCCGCGGAGGGTAACCTTCAGCCCTACGGACATCCCTTCGCGAAGGTGGAAGTTACTGATCGACTTGCTTGCCTGGGTAACAATGGGCTTCTGCCCGGCAATCAGCGTCATTTGCTTCACCACCGTCTCGAGCTTCGTCTTTTCGGCATGGGCATCACCAACACCCATCGACAGGACAATCTTCTCGATTCGCGGAATAGCCATCGGGTTGGAGTAGCTGAAGCTTTCCTTCAACGCGGTGGTAATTTCACTCTTATATTTTTCTTTCAGACGGGCCATCGGTATTTCCTACTTTTTCACTTTCTTGAGAAGCCCCAACGACTTGCCGCTCTTGCGGGCGTATCGTTCTTTCGAACCGTCCTGGGTAATCCGGAAGCCAACCCGCGTCGGCTGGGACGTTTCCGGGTCTACCGGCAACACATTGGACACGTGAACCGGCATTTCTTTCTGGATTCTGCCGCCGTGCGGATTCTGCCGGCTCGGTTTCATGTGGCGGTACACGCGATTGACGCCCTGGATGAGAACCTTGTCGCTCTTCATATAGACCCGCAGCACTTCGCCGGTCTTGCCTTTGTCATCCCCGGCAAGGACAACAACCATATCACCTTTTTTCACATGACTTGCCATGGTTCTAGACTACCTCGCTCGCCAGGGAGACGATCTTCATAAAGTTTTTCTCTCGCAATTCCCGGGCTACCGCACCGAAAATGCGGGTGCCTCTGGGGTTGCCGTCGTCGTCGATAATCACCACCGCGTTCTTGTCGAAGCGAACGTAACTGCCGTCCGACCGACGCACGGGGTAACTCGTCCGGACAATCACGCAGCGGACAATCTCGCCCTGCTTGATGTTACTGGCGGGAATCGCCTTCTTCACCGAACAGATAATCTGGTCGCCCAATGCTCCCGTACGCCGCGTCAGGCCGTGCTTGCGGGTGGTAGACCCGCCCAGCACTCGAATGCAACCCACTATGCGGGCGCCGGAATTGTCGGCGACATCTAATCGTGTTTCTTGTTGAATCACTTAACCATACCTCCGGCTTACGCCGTTTGACCTTCTACCGGACGAACAATCCGTACCAGCCGATGCGCCTTTGACTTACTTACCCGGCGGCAGGGAACGATTTCCACCAGGGCACCCAATTGGCCCAAGCCGTTCTCGTCGTGTACCTGCAGTTTCTTATGGCGACGCATATACTTGCCGTACTGTGGATGCTTCACGAGACTCTCCACCATTACGGTTACGGTTTTATCGCCGCTGATGCCGGTAACCTCACCGACTTTGGCGCGTCGGGCTTTCGGCTGCGCTTTGATTTCTACTTCACTGGTCATGGAACCTCTTCCGTTCTCGCATTATGCTGACGTTTTTTCCGCGGTTAATTCCCGCTGACGCACTACCGTTTTCAACCTGGCGATATCCCGTTTGGTCTTGGTAATCATCGTGGGATTTTCCAGCTTTTCGGTAACAGCCTGGCTACGCAGGTCGAATAAATGCCGCTGGAGTCTTTCCAGTTCCAATTGCACTTCTTCGTCCGTTAAATTTTGTATTTCATCTATTTTCATGGTTACGCCCAAACCTCAATTGCAACACATTTCATCACACAGCCGTTTACAGTCCGTGCCGGCGGTGCACCATTTTACAGCGAACCGGCATTTTACTGGCCATTCGCCGCAACGCGTTCCGGGCCAACTCTTCCGGGACGCCGCCGATCTCGAACATCACCCGGCCGGGCTTGACTACCGCGACCCAGTTGGCGGTTTCGCCCTTGCCCTTACCCATTCGGGTTTCCAACGGCTTGGCACTGACGGGCTTGTCCGGAAAAATCCGAATATAAACTTTGCCTTCACGACGAAGATAGTGCGTCGCCGCCACACGGCCGGCCTCGATCTGGCGGGCGGTAATCCACGACGCCTCCATCGTCTGAAGGCCATATTCTCCAAATGCTACCGTATTGCCGCGGGTCGCGTTGCCGCGCATCTTCCCACGCATCTGCTTACGGTGCTTGATTCTCTTTGGCATTAATGGCATTTTCAGTTAATCCTTTCGGAACATTTCCCGGGGCAACCCTGAGATATTCCAACCCACATTTATCGCATTGCTATTCGTCTGTTTTCGCTGGTGCTTCCGGGGCCGGGGCAGCTTTTTCCGCCGGAGCCGCTGGAGCTTTTTTCGCAGGAGCCGCTGGAGCTGATTCCGCAGGAACCGCCGGGGCCGCTGCTGCAGGAGCCGGTCGGCTTTGACCTCGTTTCGAAGGACGGGCTTGACCACGCTGGCCCTGACCTCGCCCGCCACCTTCGGTGTGGCGGCGACGGCCTCGTCCCGTACCGGCAAATCGCTGCTTGGCCAGTTCTTCCTCGGTCGGCTGCTCGCCGAACAGGCCACGGTAAATCCAAACCTTCACGCCAATGCAGCCGTAGGTCGTAAAGCACGGTACGAAACCGTAATGCACGTCCGCCTCCAGCGTATGGAGCGGAACGCTGCCGAGTGTTATCGACTCGCTGCGGCTCATTTCCGCACCGCCAAGCCGGCCCGACAGCATAATCTTAATGCCCTTCGCCCCGCACTGCATCGAAGCCTCGGCCCGCGTCTTCATCGTCCGGCGGAAACTGCTGCGCCGCTTGAGCTGCTCGGCAATTCCCTCGGCTATCAGTTGGGCATCCAGATCCGGGTTGCGGATTTCCACAATATTGACGTTCACGCGGCGGTTCGTCAGGTCTTCGAGGGCGTTCTTGATGTTTTCCACCTCGATACCCTTCGGGCCGATGACAATACCAGGCCGGGCCGTCTTGAGGATTACCTTCACCTCTTCACGCGTACGCTCGATCTCGATCTCCGAGACCGCCGCGAACGGCGGCGTACGATTCAGCCGGGTGTCAAGAAACTTGCGAATCCGGGCGTCCTCGACAAGAAACTCGCCGTAGTTGCTCTTGGGAGCGAACCAGCGACTCTTCCAGCCGATTGTTATTCCCGTTCGAAATCCTGTTGGGTTTACCTTTTGACCCATTTTCTTTCCTTACTCAGCCGCCACAATAGTAGCTTAACCTCATGTTGGACAAACTCTTACCTTCGAACCACCGCTACTTGTTCTGCTCCACGGTTACGTGAATGTGGCTGGTTCGTTTCAAAATACTGTGTGCTCTGCCACGATCTTTCGGGCGGAACCGCTTCATCGTAGGCCCTTCGTCAACACGCGCCACCTGCACGTACAGCGAATCCATAGTCGCCTCGGCTTCGTTGGCACTGGCGACCGCACTGGTCAACACCTTCGAAACCATCGGTGCCGCCCTGTTGGGTGTGAATTTCAGGATATTCAACGCGTCCTGAACATTCCGCCCACGAATCAGGTCCGCCATCAGCCTGACCTTTCGCGGGCTGATACGGGCAAATTTATGTACTGCGTTCCAAGCCATCGTCTAGATGCTCCCAACTTAACAGTTACTCTTATCTCTTCTTCTTATCAATATGGCCGCGGAACATGCGGGTCGGGCTGAACTCGCCCAGCTTATGGCCCACCATGTCTTCGGACACCATCACGTTGTGAAACATCTTGCCGTTATGTACACTGAACGTGTGCCCGATGAATTCCGGCACTATCGTGCACGTACGGGCCCAGGTCTTGATGGGATGACGGTCGCCACTGTCCTTGGCTTTCATCACCTTCCCATACAACCGCTCGTCCACATACGGACCTTTTTTCGTACTTCGCGCCATTCGCTTTATTCCTTACAGAACCAACTGCCCTTGCCGCTTGTTGCGACGCCGGCGAACGATCAGTTTGTTTGAACCTTTATGTTTCTTACGAGTCTTACCGCCCTTGGAAAGCACGCCCGTCGGTGAACAGGGATGCCGACCACCGGCTCGCCGGCCTTCACCACCGCCCATCGGGTGGTCAACCGGATTCTGACACATGCCACGAACGTGAGGCCGCCTGCCGAGATACCTCTTTCGACCCGCCTTGCCCCAGCGTATCGACATGTGCTCCTGATTGCCCAACTGGCCAATCGTCGCACGACACCGCGAGTGAACAATACGCATTTCGCCGCTGGGCAGAATAAGCGTTGCCTTCGTGCCTTCACGGGCGACCAGCTTCGCCGAGCCACCGGCGGTGCGAACCATCTGCCCGCCACGGCCTGGCGTCATCTCAATATTGTGAATGTTCAAGCCCATCGGTATCTTGCTCAGCGGCAGACAGTTGCCAACGCGAGGCTCGGCACCTTCGCCGCTGCCGATGGTCTGGCCAACCGTAAGTCCCTGTGGGGCCAGGATGTATCGCTTTTCGCCGTCTTCGTACCGCACGAGGGCGATGTTGCACGTCCGGTTGGGGTCGTACTCGATCGTCAGCACTTCGGCAGTGCATTCGTCTTTGAACCGCTTGAAGTCGATCAGGCGGTATCGCCTCTTGTGGCCGCCACCGCGAAAACGGCTGGTAATCTTGCCGCTGTGGTTTCGGCCACCGGTTTTCTTCAGCGGACGCAGGAGCGACTTTTCCGGCTTGGACGTGGTGAGTTCCTCGCGGATGTTCACCGACGAATTCCGTCGCCCGGGTGTCGTTCGTTTGTAAATTTTAATGCCCATCGTACTATTACCTTATATTACGTTACGTCTTTGTCGTCTTTTGCCGGCAGCCGTTAGAACAAATCTATATGGTCTTCCGGGTCCAGCACAACGATTGCCTTCTTCCAATGCTTCGTCTTGCTCAAAACCCTGCCTGTCCGGCGGGGCTTGCCCTTACGCATCGCGGTGCGAACGTCTTTGACGTGCACGCCGTAAATCTTTTCCACAGCAACCTTTATCTGCGTCTTGTTCGCATTGGGGGAAACCTCGAACGAATAGGCGTTCAACGCCTGGGACTGAAACGTGCCCTTCTCGGTTACCAGCGGACGAATCACTACATTGTAAATTTCGGTTTTCACGTTTTACGCCTCCTGTCCGCAAAGCTGCTTCATCGCCTCGGAGGTAACCACCATCTTCTGGCGGGTAACTACTTCATAGGCGTTAAGTTCTTCGGTTATCCGCACCGTCAGGTCCGACAGGTTTCGGCTGGACAGATAGATATTCGAATCCCGCTCCGCCAGCGTCAGCAGGCACGAACGGTTGATTTCAAGATTTTTCATCACCTCGGACATCCGGGCGGTCTTGGGTTCATCGACCTTCAAGCCGTCCAGCACGTAAAGGTCCTGACCGACCAGCTTGGCAAGAATCGCCGAAGCCAAGGCTGCTTTTCGCATCTTCTGCGGCAGCTTCTTGCCGAAGTTTCGCGGCTGCTTGGCGAAAGTATGTCCGCCGCCACGAAGGATCGGAGCCTTCTTATTGCCATGCCGGGCGTTACCAGTGCCCTTCTGGCGATACATTTTCTGGGTCGTGCCCTTGATCTCAGCGCGGGTTTTGGTCTTGGCTGAACCCTGCCGGAGATTGGCATGGTAGGCCACCACCGCCTGCTTGACCAGGTCAACGTTTACACGGTCACCGAAGATTTTCTCGTCGATTTTCATCGTATCGATCTTCTTGCCGTCGCAGTTATATACTGGAACTTCCAACATTGCCTTATTCCTCGTGGCCGCTAGGCCTTAACCTTTGCCGTTTTCGACCGGCGAACCACTACATACCCGCCGTTGGCTCCCGGAATGGGGCCTTTAATAAGCAGCAGATTGTTTTCCTTATCCACACCGACCAGTGAATGATTCCGGCTGGTGCACTTGGCGTGCCCCATGTGTCCGGGCATCCGCTTGCCTTTTTTCGGCTTCGGGCCTGTACCCAGGTTCGTGCCGTGTCCGTTAATCGAACCACCGCGACGATGCTGCCTCTTCGTACCGTGCGAAGCGCTCATGCCGCCAAAATGGTGCCGCTTCATGCCGCCGGCAAAACCCTTGCCCTTGGACACGCCGACAACATCGACGTACTGGACTTCTTCGAACACGTCCACGGTCAGTTTCGCACCGGCTTCGGCACCCTCGGCGTCCGCAAGACGAATCTCACGCATAAACTTCTGGGGCTTGGCGTCAGCCTTGGCGGCGTGGCCGATCTGGGGCTTCATCGCCCGGTGAACCTTAACCTCGTCGTATCCGATCTGAACGGCGTTGTAGCCGTCCGTCTCGCTGGTCTTGACCTGAAGCACTGTACAAGGCCCGGCCTGCACCACCGTAACGGGATGCAGCTTGCCGGCGTCGTCATACACCTGCGTCATGCCAACTTTCTTTCCAAGTAATGCCGAAAGCATCTTTACCACCTGACCTTAACTTATGCAGCTCGCCATATGCCGTGCAACCTTACAAATCCAACCGGCACTGCCTGGCGACACCTGACTGAAACACCTACGCCTTGATCTTGATGAACACGCCTGCCGGTACCACAAGGCGGTTCAACGCCTCGATAGTCCGAACGGTCGGCTCATAAATGTCGATAATCCGCTTATGCGTCCGCATCTCAAACTGTTCACGAGACTTCTTGTCCACGTGGGGACTGCGAAGCACGGTGTATCGTTCAATACGCGTGGGCAACGGAATCGGGCCACAGACCCTCGCACCGGTACGCTCGGCATGATCGACAATTTCCTTCGCCGACGTGTCCAACGCCCGATGATCGTAGGCCTCCATTCGAATTCTAATTTTATCCTGCACCATGGAGTTTATTTTTCCTGGTTCGCTTCCACGTAATTGCCTGTTTTTAACCCTTGCCCTGCTATGAAAATGCAGAGCCTCACAAATTTACACATTCTGTTTCTATTGTCAATTCTTAAACCGCAATTTTTTCTTTTTTTTTCACTTTTTACACATATCGCAAGATCGACTCGGCAACATGCACCGGCGCCGGGGCGTAAGAATACGGCTCCATCGAGCCGCTGGCCCGGCCTTGACTCAACGAGCGAAGCTGCGTGGAGTATCCGAACATCTCGGCAAGGGGCACTTCCGCGGTCAACACCCGGAACCGGCCTCGCTGCTCCTGCGAGCGAATCACCGCCCGCTTGGCGGTCAGGTCGCCGGTAATCGCTCCGAGGTAATCCTCCGGCGTCGAGACGCTCAGGAGCATGATCGGTTCGAGGAATACCGGCTTGGCGCCTTCGGCAGCCTGGTTGAACGCCATCATTGCCGCCTGGTGGAAGGCAATCTCGGAGCTGTCCACAGGATGATCTTTCCCGTCCAGCAACGTAACCTTGACATCCAGCATCGGGTAACCCGCGAGCGGGCCGGAAGTTACGGCATCTCTGACGCCCTCTTCCACCGATGGTATAAAGTGATGGGGGATGACTCCGCCCTTGGTTTCGTCCACGAATACGGTTGATTCTTCGCCCTCGGCGGGGCTGAATGTCTCCACGCGTAACGTAACTTCGGCAAACTGGCCTCGCCCACCGGTCTGGCGGACGAATTTGCCCTCCGCCGTCGCCGAGCCGAGAATCGTCTCTTTATAGGCCACGCGAGGCCTGCCGACGCGAACTTCCAACCCTAAGTCCCGCGTCAGCTTATGTTTAACGATCTCCAGGTGCAGTTCGCCCATCCCGGAAATCACGGTTTGGCCAGTGTCGCCGTTGTAACTGTATTTGAAGCTGGGGTCTTCCCGCCGGAGGATGTTCAGCGCATCGACCAAGGCTTGTTTGTCGGCATTAGTGCGAGGCTCGATTGACATGGAAATCACCGGCTCGGGGAAATCCAGCCGCTCCAGCACGATGGGGTGTTTCGTATCGCAAAGGGTATCGCCGGTTATGCTGTTTCGCAGGCCCACAACGGCGACGATATCGCCCGCGCGTGCTTCGTCGCGGGCATTTCGCTGTTTGGCGTGCATTTCCCAGATACGGCTGACGTTTTCCTTCTTGTCCTGCGTGGTATTGAGTACGCGCGTGCCGGCTTTGAGGGTTCCGCTGTAAATTCGTATGAAATTCAGGTCGCCGTGCGTATCGGAGGTGATTTTGTACACCAGGGCGCTGAACGGCTCATCAGGGTCGGGTTTCCGCGTCAGTTCCTCATCGCCCTTGAGCGACGCATGGCCGACGACGGCGGGCACTTCCACCGGACTCGGCAAAAAGGCTACCACCGCGTCCAGCAGGCACTGAATGCCTATGTGTTTCAAGGCCGACCCGCACAATACCGGGTGAAGCTCACCGGCCAGCGTACCCTTGCGAATAGCGGCGATTATCTCGTCGTCGGAAATTTTTTCGTATCCGCCGTCGTCCGCGAGGTATTTGTCCATCAACCCGTCGTCGAACTCGACAGCCTTCTCGACCAGTTCATGACGGGCCAACTCCGCCTCGTCGGCGTATTCGTCGGGAATATCTTCCCATCGCATTTCCGTGGCGACCTCGGCCTGGTCGTAAAAACAGGCCTTCCGCTCAATCAGGTTGATCTGCCCCTTGAGCGTATCGCCAGCCCCCATAGGTATTTGCAGCCGAATAGGATTCCCGCCCAGCCGGGACGCAATTTCGTCCACGACTATCTGGAATTCCGCTCCCAGACGGTCCATTTTGTTAATAAAGCAGATTCGCGGGACTTTGTAGTGATCCGCCTGATGCCAAACCGTCTCCGACTGGGCCTCTACGCCGCCCACACCGCAGAAAACCGCCACCGCCCCGTCCAGAACACGCAGCGACCGCTCGACTTCAATCGTGAAATCGACGTGCCCCGGCGTGTCGATCAGGTTGAGGGTATGCTTCTGCCACTCCAGCGTAGTCGCCGCCGAAGTAATGGTAATGCCCCGCTGCTGCTCCTCTTCGAGATAATCCATAACCGCAGTGCCGTCATGCACTTCGCCGATTTTGTACGTCCGCCCGGCGAAATAGAGAATCCGCTCGGTTACGGTCGTTTTACCGGCATCGATGTGGGCCATGATGCCGATGTTTCGAACTTGTGCTAAACTCTTGGCCATATCTCGTTTACGTTTACCATCTACTACGGAGCGCACTTTCACGCCGGCGTAGCACCAGCCGCGCAGCGGTTACGCATCCTTACAGGAAAAATATCATCCTTCCGCCCGTGAAGGCGGGGTTCCAATCTTCGGGCCCGACAAAGGCCACTTGGCAGATCGGTCCGGTTGTCTTATCTCGTGCCGCTCACACGGGCGGCTCCGTTCGAGTCCCGCCAGCCGGCATAGAACCAGCCTGCGGGATCGTCCACCGGTTTCAACCACGGGAAATCTTGCGATTTGCCCCATGGCTGACCTTGCGGTCGATTCAACGATCACCGTTTTGGGCGGAAAGGAATCCGCCCGGGCTATCGTTTGAAATCGGCGTTCGGCTATCAGCTTCACGCATTGGCGAGAAACTAATGAATCGAACATACTTTTTCCAGCTTTTTATAAAATTTTTCCAGCCGCCGCATATCACCCACAGCTGTAGGGTGGGTGCTCCCGCCCACGCGTTTTCTATTAACGCCAGGCGAAGTGCGCGAAGGCTTTGTTCGCCTCGGCCATCCTGTGGATGTTTTCCCGCACGGTCATCGCGGCGCCTTCGCCACGATAAGCCGCCATCAACTCGTCGGCAACCCGCAGATAAGTCGCCCGGCCTTTGCCGTTACGGATCGCATCACGCAGCCAACGCATCGACAGCGACAACTGCCGCTTGTTGTTGACCGGCATGGGAACCTGGTAGTTCGCACCGCCGACACGCTTCGAGCGAACCTCGATGCGGGGCTTGACGTTTTCAACCGCCTTTTCGAACACCTCGATCGGCTCGACGTCTTTGATCTTATTGTCGATAACCTCAAGGGCATCGTACATGAACTTCTGGGCGGCGTGCTTCTTGCCGTCCAGCATCATCATATTGGTGAACTTTGCCAACAGCCGACTATGATACTTCGGGTCCGGCTGGAGTTGCTTGGCTGACGCCGTGAATTTCTTTCTTGCCATATTTCCTTACTCAACCTTCCTGGGGCTTCCCGCAAAACGGCGAAACCCATACGCTCCGACAGTACTCTCGACACCGTGTCGAGTGTGAGTGCCTTCGTTTTTCGTCAAACCGCCGGACGCTACGGGCCGGCGGTGGGTAAACCGCTACGCTACTTCGGCTTCTTCGCGCCGTACTTACTGCGAGACTGCTTTCGGCCGTCCACGCCCAGGGCATCCAGCGTGCCGCGAACGATATGGTATCGAACGCCGGGAAGGTCGCGAACACGACCGCCGCGAACCAGCACGATGCTGTGCTCCTGGAGGTTGTGATCAATGCCCGGAATGTAGGCGTTGACTTCCTTGCCGTTGCTCAACCGGACACGAGCTACCTTTCGCAGCGCAGAGTTCGGCTTCTTGGGCGTTACGGTTTTGACCAGCAGACAAACACCGCGCCTCTGCGGACATTCCGCCAGTGCCGGGTTCTTCTTCTTGGCCTTTTGTTTGACTCGCGGTTTACGAACCAATTGATTAATCGTCGGCATTTTATACCACCTTCATTTTCTGCGGTCAGCTTTCTGCGACCGGCAACATGTAACTATTTTGACTCTCTCTATTATTGCTTGCCGCCGCCAAGTGCCTGCTGCACGGCTTGGGCAATCTGGGAATCGGTCATTTCCTCGTCCTGCGGCTCGTCCAGTTGCAGCAGATCGTCGACATCCTTCTTCATCCGCATTTCAAGATACGGCTTGAAGCTCGTGCCCGCGGGAATCAAGTGCCCGAGAATCACGTTCTCTTTCAGGCCGCGAAGCTCGTCAACCTTACCGGCAAGCGATGCCTCGGTAAAGACTTTTGTGCTTTCCTGGAAACTGGCCGCCGAAAGGAAACTCTCGGACTGCAACGAAGCCTTGGTAATACCCAGCAGCAACGTCTTGGCTGTCGCCGGACGGGGCTTCTTGGTCTTGGCGCCCTGCTTGCCGAGACTTTCGGCGTCCATGTTCGCCTGCTCGATCCGGTCGCGAGAAACAATATCGCCATCGACAAACGGCGTGTCACCTGAGTCGACGACTTTCAGGCTGACGGCAAGACGCTTGTTCTCGCCAACGAACCGGAACTTGTCGACGACATCGCCGGGCAGCAACCTCGAATCGCCGGGCTGCTCGATCTGCACCTTGCGGAGCATCTGCGAAAGGATAATCTCCACGTGCTTGTCGTTGATTCCCACGCCCTGGCTGCGGTAAACGCTCTGGACTTCGCCAAGGAGGTAGTGCTGCAATGCCTCCTCGCCGCGGATATCCAGAATATCGTGCGGCACCATCGGGCCTTCCGTCAGCGGGTCACCGGAATCGACATAGTCGCCGGTATGCACCAGCAGGTGACGGTCGTGGGGAACGTGGTGCTCACGCTCCATGCCGGAATCGCTATGCACGGTAACGGTCATCTTGCCGCGACGCTTGTCGGTACGCAATTCGACCCGACCGGAAATCTCCGCCATGGCAGCGGGGTCTTTCGGCTTGCGGGCTTCGAAAATCTCCGTTACACGCGGCAGACCGCCGGTAATGTCCTGCGTGCCGTAGGCTTCGCGGGGCTGACGGGCCAGCAACTCGCCCGCATTGACGGTATTGCCTTCTTCGACCTCGATACGCGCCTTGGCCGGCAGGTAGTGGAAGTCGAGAATCTTGCCGCTCTTGTCTTCGATCACAACACGCGGGTGCATCTCGCCCTTGTGCTCGATAACGATCAAGCGACTGCCGCCCTTGGCTTTGCTGCCTTCTTCCAGGCGAACTGTCTCGCCGTCCTTGATATCCTGGAACCGAACGATACCATCGGCTTCAGCCAGGATCGGCAACCGGTGCGGATCCCACCAGACCATGCGTTCGCCGGCTTTGACTTTCGCCCCGTCGGCGACGATGAGGTGCGAACCGTAGGAAATCTTGAACTTCTCCTGTTCGCGATTCTTGTCGTCCATGATGGCAAGTTCACCCTGCCGTTTCAACACGATCCAACCCTTGGCCTTTTTGTCCGGGTCTTCCACGGCGTTGAGGTTGCGGTATTGAATCGTACCGCTAACCGGGGCTATCAATTCACTTTCCACCAGGCTGCGGGTTGCCGTTCCGCCGGTGTGGAAGGTACGCATGGTAAGCTGCGTGCCAGGCTCGCCGATGGA
>JAIORC010000141.1 GCA_021108335.1 Phycisphaerae bacterium | reverse complement strand
TGCATTCTCGATAATTCAGTTTTATCGCCACCCCCCAGCACTATCCCAAAACTGACACAGAAACGTGTTTTGCCCTAATGCTACTTTTTCCGGGACGACTAATAAGCCACTGTAATGAAATTCAATCAATTCTCTTCGAAAGCCGGCCAAGTGCCGTATTTCACGACGGTCCCCTGCTACGCAGCCTCACAGGTGAATTATGTTGAGTTGTTCAGAAACTCCCCACTTGGCCTGAAGGTATTCAGCCGCCAGGCGGCGATGGCATTTTTGAGCGGTGGCCTCGCTACATAACAGACACGCATCGGCGAACAGGTCGGGATTGAGAACAGCCTCTACGTTTCGCTCAGTGAGAATTTGCAGATAGGCCGGCTCGTAATCGGCCCAGGAAATTTGATTCTTCTTGTAGCCGTCGAGCAATTCTTTCGTTGGAGCAAGAATCGGCAAATGAATATAATCTGCATCAAGAATTGTCCGAAGGAAGAATTGCAGATCGCGGGCCTTAGTGAACCCCGCCAGCTGGCTGCGGTTCCATAGACGCACATCCAGCACCCGCCGAACGTTGTGCTGACGGAGCAGATCAAAAAACTGCTCGGCTGATTTGCCGGAAAAACCAATCGTGTATGTATTTCGCGTCGCCATATCCATGCCGCCTACCTCATGGTTGAAAAACATGTGCGGCCTCATTGTACGAAGGCTCCTTATCAGGAACAACATGTTCTTCCACCCGGCGGTGTTCAGCCAAAGCGGGGGATTCCTCTGCCCGGAAATCAACAGTAGCGGCGGCGAGGAAATCAAACTAAAATGGCCTAACTCAGGCTGGGCTGGACAAAACCGTTGCAACCTTATCGCGGTTCAAGTGTCTGGAAGGCAAACCGTAAAGTATATAGAAAGGAAATCGGTAATGAAGAAACGTATCAGTATATTCGTCGGGATAATGGTTTTGACGGTTCTGACTGTGTGTACGCCGTCTTATCTGATGGCTGCCGGGCCGGCCTCAACCGAAAAGGCTCCCACCAAACAGGAAAACAAAAAGTCCACGCCCAAAGTATCTAATCTTGATCCACTGTGGCAATACGAAGAGATTACCGATACTGTCTTGGCTCAACTGGCTGGGCAGAAAGACTTGCGGAAGCTTAGTCTGCGTGGGTGCCGCAAAATCACCGATGCCGGCCTGGCACACTTGGCCGGGTTAAAAGAATTGCGGCAGCTTAATCTGGCCGAGTGCTGTAATTTCACCGATGCCGGCTTGGCACATCTGGCTGGATTGAAACAATTGCGGAAGCTTGATTTGGGCTGTTGCTTCCAAATCACTGATGCTGGCCTGGTTCACCTTGCTGGGCTAAAAGAATTACAGGAACTTGACTTGGCGGGCTGTAAAATCACTGGTACTGGTTTGGCTAATCTTGTCGGGCTGAAACATTTGCGGAAACTCAGGCTGAGTTATTCCACACTTTCTGAAGCAGACTTAATACTTCTTGCCGGGCTGAAACAATTGCGGAAGCTTGATCTGTGGGGTTGCGAAAAAATCAGCGATGCCGACTTAGTCCTCCTTGCCGGGCTGAAGCAATTACGGGAACTGCATTTGAGCGGTTGTAATAAAATTACCGATGCCGGCCTGGCACACCTGGCCAAATTGAAAAAATTACAAAAATTAGCTCTACACAAAAGACGCATAAGCAGCAAATCGGGAAAAATCACTGATATTGGCTTGTCGCACCTGGCCGGACTGAAAGAGCTGCAGGAACTTTTTTTGGATAGCGACAAAATCACCGATGCGGGATTGGCCCACTTGGCGAAGCTGAAGCAATTACAGGGGCTATGCCTATCGGGCAACAATAAAATCACCGATGCTGGCTTGTCCCATCTTGCCGGACTGAAAGAATTGAGGCTGCTTTTGCTGCGTGGCAACAACAAAATCTCCGATGTCGGAATGGCTAACCTTGTTGGGATGAAAGAATTGCGGGAGCTTAACTTGTCGGGGTGTAAGATCACCGATGTCGCCCTCTCATATCTTGCAGGGAAGAATGAATTGCGAGTACTTTGCCTGTGGGGCAGTAACAAAACCACCGATATCGGCCTGTCGCACCTTGCAGGAATGACAAAATTACGGCGGCTTGAACTGGGATGGTATCACGAAAAAATCACCGATGCAGGATTGGCTCATCTTGCCGGAATGAAAGAATTGCCGGAACTTAATCTGTCATATTGCAACAATATCACCAGTGTTGGATTGGCACACCTGGCCGGGATGACGCAATTATGGGAGCTCCATCTGGAGAATTGCGAAAAAATCAGCGATGCAGGATTGGCACACCTGGCCAGGACGAAATTTTTGCGAAATCTATATCTGAATAACTGTAACAAAATCACAGATACCGGTTTGGTGCACTTGGCAAAGCTAAAGCGATTATGGCGACTTAACCTGATGGGGTGCAACAAAATCACCGATGCCGGGCTGTCGCATCTTGTGGAGTTGAAAAATTTGCGGATTCTTGATTTGACTAAGTGCGACAAAATCACCGATACCGGATTGGCACACCTTGCGAAGATGAAAGAATTGCAATGGCTGCATTTGACCAATAACGACAAAATCACCAAAGCCGGTATCCAGTCTTTCAAAACGGCATTGCCGGATTGCAGCATCAGGTTTAGTGCTCCGATCCCAAAAAACGAAATAATGGTAAGTGTTTCAATTCAGCAAAGCGCCAACGACAAAAAAACGGTGCGTTTCGTATCATTAGATAAACTTGCCGCACTTATCCCGAAATTGAATCGCTTGATGGCAACCGACACACCAGGTTGGCCCCAACTCGACTTGAAAATGCCTGATAGAGTCGTCGAAGACAAACATTTGGCCTCGGTATCAAAACTGAAGAGGTTGCGGAAGCTTGATCTGTCATGTTGCAACAATATCACCAATGCAGGCCTGGCCCACCTGGCAAAATTGCAAGAACTACAGGAACTTGATTTGATTTATTGTACCAAGATCACCGATGTCGGCCTAGCCCACCTGGCTGGACTGAAGGAATTGCGGAAGCTTGATCTGGACTGGTGCAACAAAATCACTGGCGCGGGTTTGGCCCACCTGACCGGAATGAAAAAACTGCAGATGCTTGATTTGGGTGGTTGCCGCAAAATCACTGACGCGGGCTTGGCCCACCTGGCGGGATTACAAGAATTGCGGATGCTTGGTTTGGGAGCGTGCCACAAAATCACCGGTGCGGGCTTGGCTCACTTGACCGGGTTGAAAGAATTACGGGAGCTTCGTCTGGTGAACTGCGACAAAATCACCGACGCGGGCCTGTCGCATTTGGCAGGGCTGAAAAAATTGCGGGGGCTTAATCTAGCATGCTGCGACAAAATCACCGACGCGGGCTTGTCGCATCTGGCCGGATTGAAAGAATTGCAGCGGCTTGATCTGGATGAGTGTGCCAAAATCACCGGTGCGAGCTTGGCCCATCTGGCTGGACTGAAAAAATTGAGGGAGCTTGATCTGGCGATCTACAACAAAATCATCGATGCGGACTTGGCTCACCTGGCTGGGCTGAAAGAATTACGGCAGCTTGATTTTGGAAATTACAACAAAATGAACAAAATCACAGATATCGGCTTGTCGCACTTGGCAAAGCTAAAGCAATTGTGGCGGCTTAATTTGAGAAGATGCGGGCAAATCACCGATGCTGGATTGGTCCATCTTGCCGGGCTGAAAAAATTGCAGGAGCTTGATCTGTCATATTGCAACAATATCACCGGTGTTGGATTGGCCCACCTGGCCGGAATAAAAGAACTGCAGGAGCTGCACATGAATTACTGCGACAAAATCACAGATATCGGCTTGTCGCACTTGGCAAAGCTAAAGCAATTGGAAACACTTGATCTGTCGTGTTGCAACAAAATCACCGATGCCGGCATGGTGCATCTTGCTAAACTGAAAAATCTGCGGTGGCTGGATTTGGCTTGTTGCGAAAAAATCACCGATGCCGGTCTGACACACCTTGCGGGGATGAAAGAATTGCGGAGTCTGGATGTGTGCTATTGTGACAAAATTACCGAAGCCGGTATCCAGTCTCTCAAGACAGCACTACCGGACTGCGATGTTGGCTTTTAATTAAAGGCTAACAGTTGCCAGGTAAAGTCGGCCTGTGGCGCAGTGGGGCGTCGCGATTGAAAGCGGGCTATCCGCTTGCCAAATTGTCCGCCAAACGGTAACTCGTTCCCCTTCGCACAACGAAAAAGGCTAACGTTCTACGAGGTCGTATTGATTTCGTTTTCCAATGCCGCGAGTGTTTCGAGGATGTCGCTCCAGGCGGGTGGGGTTGTGAAAAACATCGGGAGCATGGCCTGGTAGTCGCGATGCAGCGTATCCATGCGATCCGGGTGTGGCAGAAGGTGGAGGCTGCCCGGTTTGGCTTCGAGATAATTGGCCCAGCCGCAATGGTAGAAGCGGTCTTTGTGGTTGCAAACGTTATCGAGCAAATCGAGATCAGCGAGGGCCTTGCCTTTGACGGGTGCCGCAGCCATCTCCGCAACGTCGGCCCAGTGGCGGGAATATCGCGGCAACATGGGCTTGTCGAGCGGGCGGTGGTATTCGGCGTGCAGGATGGTAGCCTTTTCCCAGAACGTCCGACGGGGGACAACGGTTGTTATGTCGGCGGTCGGCTCGGTGAAGATATCCGGGAACTGCTCGGCGGCGTATGGCGTGATGGGATAATCTTCATGCGGAATCGGCTCGGCATGCGTGCCAAGTTCGAGCGCGACGGCTGGTGCGATGTAGTCCAGCCGCTCCCCGATAGCCAGCGGATACGAGAACAGCACAATATGCGGCGAATCCGGCTTAATTTCCAGCGACCAGCCGCTCGGGCCGAGTATGGATTCGATTCGTGGCCGAAGAATTTCCACGAACGGCCCGGCGATATACTGCCGGCAAGCCTCCATCATCTCGTCAAGCAACGCCTGCCGTTTTGTGTATGACAACTCCGGCCTGCGTGGATTCCTCTCGCCGACAAAGCCCAGCCGTTCGTAGTCCACCGCCAGATCGACATCTTCGGAAAATCGCTGGATCAGGCCAAAGCACTTCGAGAGGCTCGTGCCGCCCTTGAAAGTAAGCCAGCCATCCAATTCCGGGATGGAAAACAATTGCTTCAACAGCCAGCAGACCCAGAAGTCCTTTTCAACGATGGGAGCTTTCAAGCCGGTGCGGTCTTCGGTATCGGTAAAAACAATTGCCTGCTCACGTTTTGGTTGTATAGCAAAGTAATTTATTTGATTTTCTCGCAATCTGCTGCAATCCGCTGGATGACCTCGTAAACCCAATTCGTGCAGTAACGGGCGTCGTTCAACAGACGGCGTTTTTCGTTGGAGGGAATTGTTGTGCGTAACTGCTTAATCATCCATGGCTCAATATATTGCTGGCCCATATACTGCAAGCCATTGATGACCAAACCGGTTATTTGATGTTTGTATCGAATATCCTTGGGATCAACATGTTGAAAAGTGAAAGTCCGATTGCCGATGTTATAGGTTCGGTTAGGTCCATCGGAGAGATAGATTATCTGGGCGGGAACTTGTTGGGACAAACCGAGCATATTGGCGGCTGTGGCTCCATGAGGGATGATGGCCCAGTGGAATTTTCGGGCCAGAGCCTCCGCGATCTGATTCGAGTCGGGCGAAACTTCCTTTTGCAGCAAGTTGCTGTATGCAGGAAGATAATAAATGCCACGTTCAAAACGGCGGATTTTTGCGGCTTTGACAAGACGGGCTAAAGCTACGCCAATTGGACCATTGGCCCCTAGATCGAGAAAATCTTTCCTGGTAAACACCCAGCCTTCGCTTTTACCACGAATACGATGTTCGATTTTTTCCTGTAGCGTAGTTTCCATCACAATATCCTTGTTACAAAAATATATATCTTTTTGTAACAAGTCAAGGCTTTCCGAGAAAAAAACGGCAAGTATTTGGCGCGACACGAATTCAGAAAAAACACCCCCTTTTTTCTATATCTATAGAAAGCTTAAATGGTACTATATTCAGTAGCAACAAGGACTTATATCTCAGTAGCCTGTCAGTCTTCCTTGGAAATTCCGCTCAGATATCCCTGTACCGATTTTGGCTGGGGCTTTATCGGGAAAATGGCCTTTTTCGGCAGTAGTCGCCTGGACTCGAAGAAGCAACGGTAAGTGCTTTTGCGGCATGGAGTTGAGGCGTTTTTCGCCTTGCGGAGCCGTTATACAAGGAAATGTGCAAGCGTTGGGGCAAAATTCATTTTGGCCTGTATTTTCAGGGGTGTTATGAACTTCGTAGCCGCGTTCGGGGCGCAGAGGTCGGAGGTTCACATCCTCTCGCTCCGATTCAAAGAAAGCCGGTCTTTTGACCGGATTTCTGAGGTGCTATATGAATCAAAGGTAACCCAGGCGGCCCCTATACGCCAAGTGTCCGTCATTCATATAGCACCTCAGATTGCCCAGCAGCAGAACCAGGTGCAACACACGGTCGCTCGACCCCCACCCAAGTTGGTCGGAATTCAGGGATGCCGTGGAACAGATCGTTGCGAAGGTTCCAGCCTCGGGGATCCGTCAACACCAGCCAGTATCCTCTCAGTCTATGGGGCTGAGGCGGAACTTGAGAAGCACCGGCTTCCTATGGTCGCTCAGGACGTAGGCGAACTTCTCGTCCGAGCCAATAGCAACGGAGATGTCCTTGGGTACAAAGTATCGCCCCGGCAACGTGAAGACCGCCTTCTTGCCGTTTGAAAGCTGTAACGTGATTGTGGCTATGTCCGCCCATGTTGCCATATGTATGCTGACATTCGTATTCTTACCGCGCGACACCCTCCCGCTTGCACGTTCGTGCAGGTTTTTCCACGCATCGGGCAGCTCTTCAGTTTTTGAATAGTACTTTGCCTTACTGGTAACGAGATCGACAACCGCTGTCCTGGGCGCATTACCCCATCCAAAGACAATGCCGACGGATTTGCCGTCGTCGCTCAACGCCAGCCCATAAGGACAATTCTCCAGATAAATGTTTCCCAACACTCTACCGCTCACCAAATCGATGCTCAGCAATTGCTTGTTTCGCATATCGGATACGAGAACAGTATCCTTGCCGGTGAATACCGCATCCATCATGTCCATCCCGTGTCCCAGAGCGATCATCCGAGTAGTTCCGCCCGGTTTGAGGTCGGCAATTACAATGCGGCCATTATCAAAGGTAACGACGGCTTTGTGCGTGCGACGGTCGATTCGCAATTTGTAAGCCTTGGGTCGATTACCCGTATTCCTGGTAAGCAACGCGCCGGTTTCCAGATTAAGCACAAACGGCCTGTATCCGTTGCTACCGATACCAACGAGACGTTCCGGCTTGTCGAGGAAGAAGAGGCGCTGGATGTTCGGCGACGGCAGGCGAACAGGCCGTGCAAATGCTACGGACCTTGTTTTTTTTATATGCATTACGAGAACATCATTGCTCCCCACTATTGCAATATAAGCCCTCTCGCCCGCACTGTCTGCGCAGACGGCTGTAGGTGTGCCCACGATGTAAGCGGCTAATTTATACTTCATCGTCTTGGTGTCGATTATGATGATCCGTCCCTTTCCTGCAATGAGAAGCCTTTCCTTTCCCGTATGGCAGAGATGCGAAGGCACACAATCGACTTTGAGTTCCCGTGTTGGTTTGTCCGCTCCCACGGGGAAAACGCTGACGAACCCGTGCTTCAGATTAATAGCGAACAGGCGCCCGGAAGAATCCATCGCAATACAAAGAATGCGTGATGGGTTGTCGGGATAGGCAAGCACTGCGTTTTTGTGGAGCCGCTTGCCTTTCTCCGGTAGCCGGGGACCATAAATCTGTCGCCACTTGCCATTCTTCAGGTTTATGCGGAAAAGCGCTGCCGAGACATTGCCATACAAGCTGGAACTGGTGGGGCTTGACGTCAACCACAGTTGGCTACAGTCTGGCGAAAAGGCTGCGCTCGCAACGCGATATAACCGCCAGTCATGCACAGGAATCGAGCGTTCCAGTTTGCCGGTGGTGGTATCATAGACGCGTATGATCGCGCCCAAACTCTTATCTTCATTAACCACATACAGCCGTTTCGTTGCCGTGTGATAACGCATATGTGACGGGGTAGAAAGCCCGCCGAAACACTTTAGATGCTTCCCTGTAGCAATATCGAATACGGTTACCGTCTTCGAATACAGGTCATCACAGAGCCACGCCTTTGTGCCGTCCGGCGAGATCGCCATATCGCTGAAGCGTCCCGTCCGCTTCAACCCCAGATCAATATCATGTAATAGCGGAATACTTGCCACCAGATATTTGTCATGGGTTGTATTTGGCTTGGGCGGGCCAACCTGCCCAAAAACGGCTATGGCATAGGCGAAGCACATAGAGGTAATTACTATCATTCGTCGCTTCATTTTACGCCTTTCTCTTCATAAGATTATTGCCCCGGGATTTCCTGGATAGTCTCGACTCACGACCGTCATGGGCCTGTTCAAGGTTCGACCTAAACATTAGACGCCGCAACCCCACTTTTGTTCCAGCATATTTCAACCACTCTACCCTAACTCCCCATGTTATTATACTCTTGAAGCGGATGTGGAAAAAGCGACAGAAGCGCCGGAAGAAGGAGAAACGACGCCGACGTAAGTGATTGCGTCGGCTTTTGTTATACGCCCATGCACGTCTGGCCACGAGATCAAGAAGCGGCCCATCGTATTGTCCACCCAATCGATGCGTGTTTCGCTTATGTCCCGTTTTTCCAGAGAAGGAGTCGGGTGACGCCGATGTGTCATTTGTCGCCGAGACATGTGCCCACCAGGCGCGCGCTGGTCAGGGCTGGATGGTCTGGAGGAATGGTCTTGCAAAGTCCGGCGACCTTCTCCAGGGGCACGGGGACGCACTGATCGCCCCGGTAGGCGACCATGACGTTGTAGATGCCTTCGGCCAGCAGCTCGGCCGCCCGCGTACCCAGACGCGTGCATAACATGCGGTCGAACGGCGTGGGGGTGCCCCCTCGCTGCACATGACCGAGCGACGTAACCCGGGCTTCGGTGCCGGTCAGATCCTGAAGTTGTCGGGCGATGCGACTGGCCATTGGCTCCTGTACCACGTGGTAGCCGATAACCTTGTCTTCCACGCGGCGGACTACTACGGGCTGATCGTCGCGGGTTTCGTCACTCCAATTATTTTCGCTGTTGGCATCCCCTTTTGCCTTCTTTTTGCTGCGTTTCGATTTGCCTGCATGTTTATTCTCTTCCTCGGCAGCGATTTCGTCGGCCGACTTTGCCCCCTCGGCCACAACGACGATCGAGAAACGCTTACCGTTGCGGCGTCGCTCGCGCAGGAACTCCCCGACCACTTCGAGACGATGGGGTATCTCTGGAATGAGAATCACGTCGGCTCCGCCGGCGATACCCGCTCCCATCGCCAGCCATCCCGCGTTGTGCCCCATCACTTCGCACACGATGATCCTGTGATGACTCGTCGCGGTCGTGTGAAGTCGGTCCACCGCCTCCGTGGCAATCGTCATGGCAGTGTCATACCCGAAGGATACGTCGGTCTCGGCTACGTCGTTATCGATCGTCTTGGGGAGGGTCAACACGTTAAGGCCGCCCTCGGTTACCAGACGCCACGCACGCTTCTGGGTGCCTCCGCCGCCCAGACAGACCAGGCAGTCGATATGATGCTTACGGGCATTCTCGACCGCCGTCTTCGTCATGTCGCGGAACTTCCCGCCCATCAGCATCTTGTGCAGTTTGTCGCGACTGGTGCCCAGAATGGTACCGCCCCGCGTCAGGATGCCGCTGACAGCGGGATCGTCCAGGGGCACAGTGCGGTTTTCCACCAGTCCCCGGAAGCCTTCCAGGATGCCAACTACCTTGATCCCGTAACAATTGACGGCGGCTTTCGTGATAGCGCGGATGGCGGCATTCAGGCCGGGGCAGTCCCCACCCGAAGTCAGAATGCCGATACACCGGGTTTTTGAGCGCTTCTTGAACATCCTCAACCCCATTTCCCACAACGAAACGTCCGCCTCCCACACCTTGGAACACCGAGTACCACAAGATGCCGTGGAGCCGCTGTTGCATATTCTACTCAGTCATGATGCCCAATCAATGGTACAGCGCGTATACCAAGCGGCAAAGGGAAAATCGCCTGAACCGAAAAGATTATCCGAATTTTTTCATTAGAGACGACGAGCTCAAACAATCTTAACGCAACCTTAATAGTATAACAGTAGGATACTGACGCAATCTTGATAAAATATAATCATGATGGTGTGATGGTTAGTATCATGGAGGCTGCATGTGTATCACCTCGGGAGCCGGCAGTGATTGAAGTCTATGCACATGGTATGGAAGCGGCGGAAACCGTTGGCGTCATTGACATCGGGTCTAATTCTGTGCGGATGGTTGTGGCGCAGGTGCACCCGAATGGCGAGACCGAGGTGCTGGAGCAGATGCGCCAGCCTGTGCGTCTGGGGCACACATTTCTCACGGGCCGCCTGAGTCAACCGACAATCCGTGCGGTGCTGAGGGTGTTGCGGGACTATCGTAAAGTGTTGGACAGTTACCAGGTTGACCGTGTTCGTGCGGTGGCTACCTACGCGGTACGCGAGGCGTCTAACCGCGACGCGTTTCTCGACCGCATCGGGCGGGCTGTGGGCATAGACGCGAAGGTAATCGAGCCGACCGAGCAGAGTCGGCTGATCGTGCTGGCTGTTCGCAACGTCGTGGTGGACCTCCAAAACTCCAGGCATCGCCCCACGATGATCGCCGAAGTAGGCGGCGGCGGGACGCTGCTGACCATCCTGCGTCGCGGCGAGATCGTAGCCTCGCAGAGTTACAGCTTGGGGGCGGTACGGATGCGTGAGCTGCTGTCGTCCGGGGGCCACACGCCAGAGAAGGCGGCCAAACTATTGTATCAGCAGGTGGGTAACAGCATCAAACAGGTCTGCAAGACGCTGCCTCTGAAGTCGGTAAATACATTCCTCGCCATTGGGGGGGACGCACGTTTTGCCGCCGAGAAGATCGGGCGGCCGACAAAGTCGGCAGAGATTCAGATCGTCGAACGACGCGACCTCGACCGGCTCATCAAAGCATGCATCCCGCTTGGCCCGGCTGAGATCGCCAGCACGTACCAACTGGCATTTTCGGATGCCGAGACGCTCGTTCCGGCGCTGTTGGTTTACCAGGCGTTGCTCGGCGCCACCGGGGCGAGGGCGATGATGGTCTCGAAGGTCTCCATGCGGGACGGCCTTCTGCTTGATCTACCACGATACGTCGCCGGTCGCGAGGACCTGGAACTCAGCCGGTCGATTATCGCCTCGGCAAAAACAATCGCCGCGCGGTATCGCTACGACGATAAGCACGCCGAGCACGTCGCCGCAATAGCGGTGCGTCTGTTTGACAATCTTCAAAACGAGCACGGACTCACCCAGCGGCACCGATTGCTCCTGAAAGTGGCGGCGCTGATGCACGAGATAGGAAAATTTGTCGCGACCCGCGCCCATCACAAGCACAGCTATTACCTGATCGCCAATGCCGAGATACTCGGGCTTTCTCGCAACGAGATCAACATGGTGGCCCAGGTGGCGCGCTATCACCGTCGCAGTATTCCCAAGACATCCCACCTGGAATACGCAGCCTTGCCGCGAGATCAGCGTATGGTCGTCAACAAACTCGCGGCGATCCTCCGCGTAGCCGACTCGCTGGACAAAGGACACTGGCAGCAGTTGCGCGAGTTTCACTTCGAGCAGGATCGACAGGAATTGGTTATCTATGTCAATGGCACCGGAGACCTCGGACTCGAACGACTTGCCATCTTTCAGAAGAGCGACCTGTTCGAGGACATTTTTGGACTCAAGGTGCGACTTGATGAAACGCCCGAAGGCCAATACAGTCGGTCGCCACGAGAGACGCTCAGTCTGGGAGTAACCCACAAATGACCGATGTGGATCTCAATGCACCGGAATTATTCATCAACCGGGAACTGAGTTGGCTGGAGTTCAATCATCGTGTGCTGATGCAGGGGTGCGACGAGCGCGTGCCGCTGATGGAACGTTTGAAATTTCTGGCGATCGCCAGTTCCAACCTTGACGAATTCTTCATGATCCGCGTCGCCGGGCTGAAGCAGCAGCAGGCTGCCGGTGTCGAACGATGCGACATCGCGGGTTACACCCCTTCGGAGCAGCTCAATCTTATCAGCGAGCGCGTACACCGGATGGTAGCCGAGCAATCGGATGCGATCGCGCGCGTGTTTGAGGAACTGACCCCGCACGGGCTGAAGATACTCCAACGCGAGGAACTCACACCCGCACAGCGGCGGTTCCTGGCAACCTATTTCGAAACAGAGGTTCTACCAGTGCTCACACCACTGTCGGTGAGAGACCTTGACCCGTTTCCCGCGATCCACGGACTCACACTCAACCTTGCCGTGCTTCTGACACCTGCCGGAGACGAGAACGACGACGCGACCCCTCCAGTCGTTATCGTACCCATTCCGGGTAACCTTCCGCGTTTCGCCACCGTGCGTTCCGGGGAAGGGCTGCACCTGGTGCGACTGGAGCATCTTGTGCGGTGGCACATCCACCAACTGTTTCCGCAGCGTCAGATAGTGGAGATCGCCGAGTTCCGTCTGACACGTGATGCCGACGTCGCCGTTGACGAAGACGCCGCCGCCGACCTGCTGCAGGCAATCGAGGCTGCCGTTCTCGCACGACGACGACGGGCCGTGGTGCGGCTGGACGTGTCGGCTGAGCCCGGAGGACACCTGCGCGACTGGTTGACGGAATGGCTGGAAGTCGACGGCGATGATGTTTATGAAATCGATGGATTGCTGGACGCCACCGCGCTGATGAAGCTGGCTTTTCGGAGCGGGTTTGATTCCCTCAAGGACCCATACTGGCCGCCGCAGCCCCCGATGGACCTCCCGGAAACCAACGATATCTACGAGACTCTCCAGCAGCACGACGTGCTCTTGTGTCACCCGTACGAGTCGTTCGATCCGGTGGTTGCACTCATCGACCAGGCAGCCGACGACTCCAACGTCCTCGCCATCAAACAGACGCTTTACCGCACCAGCGGTGAGTCGCCCGTCATCGATGCCCTCGCAAGGGCTGCCGAGCGTGGCAAACAGGTTACAGTGCTCGTCGAGCTGAAGGCGCGGTTCGACGAAGCCCGTAATGTCATATGGGCGCGACAACTGGAAGACGCCGGCTGTCAGGTCATCTACGGTGTAGCCGGGCTTAAGACCCACGGGAAACTCCTGCTCATCGTTCGCCGAGAGCCACACGGCATCCGCCGCTACGTGCACGCCTCCACCGGAAACTATAACGACCGGACGGCCCAACTGTATTCGGACATCGGTCTGATGACGAGCGATCAGGGCTTCGCCGCCGATGCCGCAGCCTTCTTCAACCTCCTCACCGGAGTTTCCGAAGAAGTGGGGTGGCAGCGTTTTGCTACTACCCCCAGGGGCATTCGTTGCCGGTTCGTCGAACTGATCGACCGGGAGATCCGGGCCTCCACGGTGGATCATCCCGGACTTATCATGGTGAAAGTCAACTCGCTGCAGGACAAGGAAATGTGCCAGGCGCTGTATCGTGCCAGCCAAGCCGGGGTGAAGGTGCTCGCTAACGTCCGGGGGATATGCTGTCTGCGTCCGGGGGTGAAGGGCACCTCCGGGAACATTCGCGTAACCTCCATCGTGGACCGCTACCTGGAGCACGCGCGCATCTTCTATTTCCGCAACGGCGGCAACGAAGAGGTCTATCTTTCGAGCGCCGACTGGATGCGACGGAACCTCGACCGCCGTCTCGAAATCCTCTTCCCCGTGGACACTCCACCCCTGCGTAACAGACTGGTCGCCATGCTCAACACCTACTTCGCCGACAACGTCAAGGCATATGCCCTGAATACCGACGGCACATGGACGCCGGTCGCACGCTGCGAACCGGCGGTGCGGGCGCAGGAGGTGCTCCGGCGCGAAGCGGTCGAGGGGGCAAAGTCGGCGGTGGAAGCAGGCGCGCGACTACGACCGCTGACCCGTCCCGAAAGCTACAAAGCGACACCTGTACCTGAGCGTGGGAGGACTTGACCATGGAACTCCTGATTGTGCGTCACGGTATCGCGCAGGATCGCGGCGCACCGGGGGTGCGTCGGGACGACGATCGCGTGCTGACCGATATGGGCCGACTTTACACGACCCTCGCGGCTCGGGGACTACGCACGCTCGGGTGTAAGCCTGGGCACATCGGCACCAGTCCGCTGCCGCGTGCCGATGAGACGGCCCGCATCATGGCTGAGGTGTTGGCCCCCGACATTACCGTCCAGAAATGTTCCTTCATGCAGCCGGGTGGCGACGTACGCGACCTCGTGAAATGGCTGGGCAACCGCGACGAGAAGTCGGTAATGATCGTCGGGCACATGCCCGACCTCGCGGAGACCGTCGTCGCGCTGTTGACGGGGCACGGTGATTTTGACATGCAGTTCAGGAAAGCTGCTGCCTGTTGCCTGCAATTCGACGAAAAGCCCACCGCGGGGACAGCGTCTCTGCTGTGGCTCATGCAGCCGAAGCAGTTGCGAGCACTGGCAAATGAGTGAGGCCGCAATGGCGAATACCCCGACAAAACGGAAACACACGCTCTGGCTGCCAGGTCGGTCGGTCATGGGATTCCTGCCAGAGTCCCTGACGGCTGAGGGGTTCACCGTCGAAACGGTTGACACGCCGCAAACCTACCGCGAAGACATTCTCGATACCGACGACTGGTGGCTGTACCGGGCCGGGGTAACGTGTCGATTGCGAACCACGTCTGGAGAGACACGCATCTCGCTCGTGCCGCGGTCGGCTGTCGGAGAAGCCAACCGGGTCGAGGAAACTCTCGAAGGGCCGCCGCCGAACTTCCCGGGGAATGTTCCCGGCAAATGCCTGGGCGAGCTGCTGCGTGTGTGCATGCCGGATGAAACGATACACCAACGCGCTCAACTCGACGTGGAGGAGAAACGCTACCGCATCACCGGACGTGCTGGAGCATCGTTTGTGCTGACGGCACTGGCGGGAACGCTGCGAGCCGGTGGGCCGGCAAGCGACTTCACCGAGGTATCTGTCGCGATGACCATGGGCAAGACCAAGGATTTTAAGCAGCTGATCTCGCTCCTCGTCGGCAAGTTGAACATGACGTTGGTGACAGGCGAGGTACTGTCGCACCAGTTGACATCGGCGGGCGTTTCGCTGCCGGAGCTGGTCGAGAGCGACGACCTGGTGATGCACGCCGATGACCGATTCGTTGACGCTGCGTATCGCGTGCTACGTCGGCACGTCAACAGGATGCTATGGCACGAGCCGGGAACGCGACTGGGGCTGGACCCCGAGCATCTGCACGATATGCGGGTAGCTACGCGGCGGCTGCGCGCGGCGCTGCGGGTATTCGGCGAGGCCCTACCGTCGCGACGGACCCGGAGCCTGCGTCGCGATCTTAGTTGGCTCGGCGGGGCCTTGGGGGCTGTGCGCGACCTCGACGTTTACGCCATGCAGCTCGTCGAGGAGATGCCGCAGGTAACGAAGGAACTTCAGCCCTCGCTGGCGATCTATCTGGACTACCTGGCCCACCAGCGTCGCAAAGCTCGCCGGTCGCTTTTACGTGTGCTCGGAACGAAACGGTATGCCGAGTTCGTCGCGAGGATTCGGCGGTTTCTCGATGTTGGCCCACCAGCCCATCCGCAGGCACCTCGAGCCGCCGAACCGGTTACCTCGGCTGCGCGCGATATCATCCTCAAGAAACTGCACAAGGTACTTGACGATGTCCGTTCGCTGGATCCGCAGAGCCCCGACGCCCATCTGCACAAGCTGCGCATCCGGTGCAAGCGTCTGCGGTACGCGTGCGAGTTCTTCGTCGACCTTTACGGGAAGGAGGCGGCAAGGTTCGTGCGTCGCGTGGTTGCGCTTCAGGACGTGCTGGGAGAGCACCAGGACGCAGTGGTATCAGGGACGACGTTGTCGCGATTTTCCGGGGCGATCTCGGCACCGGCGCGACTGCGATGCGCATTGCACATGGCGATGGGGCACCTGATGGCTCAACACGCCGAGCGTGCATGCACGGCACGTGCACGGTTTTTCAAACTACGAAAGGACTTCGACCGCAAGAAGGTGCGCAAGCCATTCATGGCCCGGTTGCGAAAACTCGCAACCGGCGCAAAAAGCGGTTTCGGACGAAACGCGTAAGCTGAGCCTGCAATTGCATTAATGATTTATAAACGGTGTTGCGTGCTTACAGGCCAAGACTGGATCGGTCTTGTTCTCTATAGCCTGTCGATATGTGTCGGCTATGTCCCGAAACTGTTTAAAAACCTTGCGGCCGCCGTCGAACGCAAATCGTTTGCGTAATTTTCCCATGCGGATATCAAAACCACTGGAGTTGAACTTAAGTCGGTTAATATCTTCGCGCGGGTAGAACAGCAATCTATTCGCCCTGTTAAGTAATCCCGTGAGATTTCCCGCGTTCTCAAGAATCCTGCGGTTACTTTCCTCGGAAGCTCTTTGTTGGCGGCGTTTTGCAGAACTTTCAGCGACTATCATCCCAATCAGTCCAAATGCAAGCCCCCATCCCGTGTCGGCCTTCTGGTGACAGCCGTACTGCACGAAACACACACCTGTATCCATAAAGATTGCAGAGCCGAGTAGCAGTTCCCGGCTTTGGGGGCGATCGGGATTTTTTGTGCTCACTTGGGGGAGGTGAAATAGCTCCACGGGGTTGCCCGGGTCGAATATTTCTTTAAGGATACATTGCCGACGCTGCTGTCGCCAAATCTCGGAACACGGTCCGCAGAAACAATGGCCGTCCAAGGGCACCCATTTCGAGAACAAACCCAACCCAAGATATTTTTTACAGGAACGACAACGAGCCATATGCACTATCTCCTCAAGGAAAAACTCGATTATTGATTGTCAATTATGGTCAATCATCCGGGAGATTCAAGAGTTCCTCTTAAGGAAATAAGGGCAGAAACAGGATAACCCAGCGCCCAGTTTTTGGGGAGTATTATAATACATGGGCTGTCAGCGTGCGTGCCTCGAAGCGGATTCAGTGTTGAGGTCAACACACGCAGTTTCTCGTAAATTTTTCTTACATCCCACGAAACTACTCGTATATTTGAGCGTCTAAAAGCAAAAGGAGTTTTGTATGACAAACCAATTAGACTTTCGACCCACGAACGGCGAGTTGGTCAACCGCCGGGCTGCCCGGCTGGCTGTGGTTTTCACTATGCTGGCGGGCCTTGCTATCGTTGGCCTGGGCATCTCCTGCACCGAGAACAAAACTTCGCCCACCGTCCCTGCCACACAAATCGCCATTCGAGAATATGTACGGCAAATCGTGGCAGTATTGCCGAAGGGCTGGTCCGTCCAAACGGATAAAGACATCGTTGTGGTCAGCCGAGAGAAGCCCATAGAGATAGACCGGCGAGGATGGCCCTGTAGCCCCCATATGTCTGCTGATGTTCGGTTTATGAATAAGGCAGAAGAAAAAGCCTATCTCAAGGCAGAGGGGCTTATCAGTTCAGGGACTTATTCTATCAAAATTCGATTCGCTCCCCCTATGAGCGAAGCCGAAGCAGTCAGGCTCTCACAGGAGAATCGAGAAACAGAGGAAAGGTACTACCGTAAACATCCAGTATCCGTAAGCAAAACACCCAGAAAACCGCTTGCTCCTCCCAAGGAACTCACTGCGGCTTTGCACCCTATCCCGGACATTCTGAACAGCAAGTGCAGTATCTTTCTGCATATTTCCATACGTGAATCGCGGGCCTTTTACAACAAGTCAGACGAGGTCGAGTGTCGAAAGGTTGAACGAGCCGTTCTGGGAATACTCAAGGACAATGGTACCCAAGGCCGTAAATCACCCGCCGCAAAGCCGGGGGGCAACTCCGAGCATATCAAACTCCAGGTACAGAAAGTCGAAAAGGAAATACAAGCGTATATCAAAGAACTTGAGGCTGGAAGTAACTCTGGGTACGGGGCATGGCTAAAGGGTCGCAAAGCGATAATGCCATTGCTGATCCCGCAACTACTTGCGTCATCGAACAGGCACGTCAAGCACGAGGCGATGATCATGGTGAGGGACGCCTATGGATGCAAGGAATTCGTACCGCATGTTATCGTCGTATTGGACAATTTATTGAAAAAACCACAAGACACCGAGGCATTTACGCGAATAGTGGCGTGCCAGGTGTTGGGCAAGTGGGTGGATTTTCGCTCGGTGCCGCTGCTGCTCAAAGCCCTCGAAGACAAGTATAAGTATCACCGTATGGTTGCCGCGCCTCCTGGCTGCGGCGGAGCCGAACACATTTATAGAACCGTCTGGTGGGAAGCGGATGAGGCTTTACGCTCAATCACCGGTGCAAGTCCCATTCCCAAGCCATATACGACCGGCAGGTCGGAAGAGAAGCATCGCAAAGCTACCCTAGCTGCATGGCGAAAATGGTGGCAGGAGAACAAAGACAAATTCCCCAATCCCGCCACGCTTCCGGGAAAGCGGTCGGCTGCTGAGAATACCAAGGCCCGGCTGATTTTCCAGAAGGGTAAACTCTTGCGAGATGTCTGGAACAAAGAGAGATTCGCAGCCAGGGAGCGAAGAGACGATACCCCTCTGATGCAGGAAGAACGAAAAAAGCATCTTCCTAAGGCGAAGAAGGCCTTTAACCAAGCAGTTGCAGCCTTCAAAGAAGTACGTGCTTTGTACCCCCAATCTGAACTTGCTGCCGAGGCGGTATTCTATCTGTCGGATCTCTATGAAAAGTCGCGCATGTATGAGGAATGCATCCAGACTTGCGAGGAGTTACTGAATAAGTATCCGAAGGCACAACTCTCAGGCATCGTGGGAAAGTGGCATCAGTTCAACACCTATCGCAGGCTGGGCGATGCCTATGCCGGCCTTCGCCGTCGGGAAAAAGCAATCGAGGCGTACGTGCGATCCTTGCTATCGGCGGAAGTAGCAAGATATTGGTGTAGCGGGGCAAAACACCTGCTGCAATACGAGGTGCGAATGGCGAGACGTAACGTCATCGTGGTGCTGCCGAAGCAATTACGGGCAGAACTCGACAAAGCCCGTAAAGACGCGAATGTTCACATCACGCTTGCCCTCGATATGCCGATGGAGAAACCCAACGAGCCGATCCGGCTGAACTACAAAATTCATAATCGAACGCGGAAACCAATTCGTGATTTTCGACTTGTTTTTTACCTGCTGGGCGACAATCGCCCTGCTAGCGCATGCTGGAGACCGCCAGGCCGGCGTGCCGGACAAAGCGACAAGCTGGCTGTGCCTGCCGGTAAGATCGTCAGAGGAACTATAACGATCCGGCTCCAACGTACAGGCCTCGCCGGTCCGCGTGTGGTGTTGACCGAGATGGAACTCATCGTCGGACAGGCCGACATTGGTAAAACTCCACCCCCAAAATGGACGCAGCTATATTGGTCCGACCCCCTGTGGCTAAGCGGCGAAGGAGCTACCTGTCTTCCGACTTCCCCGCTGCCCCGATTAACAAAATAATTATCGCGACAACTTATCCTATATGATAAGCCACTGTAATGAAATTCGATCAATTCATTTCAAAATCCGGCCGGATGCCGTGTTTCACGACGGGTGGGGTCGTGAAGAACATCGAAGGCTAGGCTCGACAGCCTGTTGCACGGGCTGTTCATCCATACCACGGAGCAATCGGTCTCCAGAATTATATAAGCCTATTTTCTGTACTCAACAGTATACGTTATCGAGTTGTTCAGCTTTGTCGTCATCGTTACTTTCTTTCCCCCAGATGGTGAAGCGTCCATCTCGACCGTTCCGTTCTGCTGCATAGTAAAACGTTTCATGATTCCAGTATCCACGTCTATCTGGAATTCGCCGGTGTGCTGGAGTTCCATGTCGGAAACAAAGATAGCTACTCCCATATTTGAAATATTTTTATTGGTTATATCGTCTTCAGTGATTTTCGATGTAAAGGCGACGACAGCGAGCTTTCCGTTGGAGGTGTCTCTGAGATCGAGCAATTCGCATTCCGCCTCGTAGGATGCCTTCCCCATGAAAGGGAGGTCTTTCGTGATGGTCGGATGCCAGACCGCCTTTACGCCGACAGCCTTAGACGGGAGCATGCCCTTGGTTGCAGAGAACATGTCCATGGTCATTTTGTCTCCCATTGTTTTCTTGAATTCCGAGACCATTTGCTGGGCCTGATGTGGTAATTTCTTTGCGAGCCGATCCCAAAGTACGTCAGATCCCTCGATTTTTGCGATTTCATCGTCAGGAGTTAACCGTATGGTAATCCTGGCATTAATAAATTCCCTGAATATCGAATCGAGTAATTTTTTCGGCGATGAAGATTGGCTTTGGGGAGCATGGATGGAAGGAAAGCCTGTTGCCTTTTTCTTCGGTTTTACGGGTGGATCGTCTGTATCAATTACAATTCCGTTGATATTCGCCTCGATCCGTTTGTATCGCAAAATCGCCGTCTTACAGCCGTCCGCGCCGGGCTTATTCACATCCAGATGAATTGTCATCAACGTTGACGAACTTATATTGGCGTTCTGGCCCTGGCTCTTCACCTGTTGCGTCATTTTCTGGTCGTATGTCATGACATACTTCCCGGGAGGGTAATGCTCCTTGAGCGTAACACGCGGCTCATTGCCGGGACAGTCTTCTTTTCTGCTTGAACACTGAACATGAAAGACCAACGTAATGATCGCCAGACCAACCAGTATCTTGCCAGAAAGTTTTGTCATGAATAGATTCTTTTCAATCGGGGTTATTTTTACAGCAATTTCTCTGCTCCGCTGTAGACTTCTTCCACTTTCAACGCTGCCGCGGCATGGCCGGGATGCTTGGTCGGATTCCATGACTGCATGTCTTCGAAAACGGCTCCGTTTTTGTGGTACTCAATGGTACCTTTTATCTGAAACGCTTTATTGTCGGCAGTGATGAACAGCAGAGAGCCTTTGCTGCCGGCAAGGATGTTTTTCCGTGTCTTGTCGAAGAAATTATCCGCAATCACAATGGTTTCATCGTCAAACATGCTGACGCAAGTGGCATAGATTGCATTCGGCGTTCCGTTGGAGTCCGTGGTGGTCAGCACCACCGGGCCGTTACGTTGATCCCATGCTTGTGCAACTGGTTTCGGAAGTGCAGCCATATTTTTCTCCTTATTGTTGTGTCTGCAATGTTATGTGCGACGATGCGACTATTTATCGTCATGGTCGATATATTACATTGAAGTGCCTGCATCCGCAAGACATGATCTGTACGATGAGTCAATGGGCACGGAGACCGTTTTCTGCATCGTAAATGACACAGATTACAAATCTGTACCATCCATATAAATTGCGAAGATGGAAAGCAAAACGCGGCGGCTGCGGCAGCGTACGGGGCTGGAAAATCCTCCCGCATAACGGCATTTGGCTTTGCGATTTGGTTGCAAATGGGGCTTGTTGCGTGTATAGTGCCCTCTCTGTCCGGCAGGGGCTGGGCGTAAGTCTCCAATATTTCCCGCTGAAAGAAAGAAAATTCCATATATGCGTTTTGATGATTTCGGGCTTATCGAGCCGATCCTGCAGGCGATTGAGCAGGAAGGATATACCGATCCGACCCCCATTCAGGTCGAAGCTATTCCTCACGTTATGACCGGTGGCGATTTACTTGGCTGTGCCCAGACCGGCACGGGCAAGACCGCCGCCTTCGCGTTGCCGATTCTCCACCGGCTGGCTACGCACCCGCACCCCAACAAGAAGCAGGACAAGCACAACGCCCGGCCCATCCGCACACTGGTGCTCAGCCCCACGCGAGAACTGGCCGCCCAGATCGGCGACAGTTTCAAGGCCTACGGGCGGAACACGGGCCTGAAGCACACGGTGGTATACGGCGGCGTCAAGCAAGGGCCTCAAACCAATGCCCTCAAGAAGGGTGTGGATATTCTCGTCGCGACGCCAGGCCGCCTGCTGGACTTGATGGGTCAGGGGCATATACACCTCGGCTCGGTGGAAATATTCGTGCTGGACGAAGCCGACCGCATGCTGGATATGGGATTCATCAACGATATCTGGCGAGTCGTAGCCGAGTTGCCGAAGAAGCGACAGACGTTGTTTTTCTCCGCGACAATGCCTTTTAATATCCAGACGCTGGCAAATTCGATTCTCACGGAACCCATCGAGGTTCGCCTCGCCACGGAAGCGCCGGCTGCCGAAACCGTCAGCCAGAGGATATTCCTTGTTGAGCGGGCCAATAAACGGGCGCTGCTTGAGCATCTCTTGAAAGAGGAAAACATTGTCCGAGCGCTGGTATTTACGAGGACAAAGCTGGGGGCGGATCGGGTTGTGCAGTATCTCACCAGAAAAAATCTCCGGGCCGAGGCTATCCACTCCGACAAGGCACAGAATATGCGGATGCGGGCGTTGGAGAATTTCAAGAGCGGCAGAACGCCGATACTGATAGCCAGCGATATCGCCGCCAGGGGCATCGACATCGACGATATTTCGCACGTGTTCAATTTCGACATGCCGAATGAGCCGGAAGTCTATATTCACCGTATCGGACGAACCGGGCGGGCAGGCCAGACGGGCGTCGCATATTCGTTCTGCAGCCTCGAAGAACGGCTCCAACTCGACGAAGTGGAAGAACTGCTCGGCCAAACCATCGAAACGCTGAACGACCACCCCTTCCCCTCACCGCTGCCGCGAGCAGCCAAGCGGGACGACAAACCAAAAGCAACCGGCCTGTACAGCCATCGCCGCCCCAGCAAAAGACGACGACTGTAGCACTCTGTCCGAGAAAAATGTCGGATACCCCCCAGGGGGCTTGTTACGGATTCATCATGGCGACCCCTTCGGTGTCGCCATGCCACCCAACTCTAGAGATGTTTTTGGCGGGGATTATTACGAAACCGATCGGAGCGTCGCCAGTGCTTCGTCCTGCGTATCGGCGAAGTTCAACAGCTGGTCCAGGCGGGTGATGGCGAAGACTTGCATCAGTTGCTCGTTGATGTGGCACAAAATCATTTTTCCGCCGATTTCTTCCATGTGCCTGTGCAGGGATGTCAGTATCCTCAGCAGGTGTGAGGTTATGAATTCCACGTTTTTGAAGTCGATGATGAGTTTCCGGCATTGTCCGGTGTTGATAACCTGTTCGAGAGCCTCCCCGACCTGCTCGATAGTCAGCCCCTCCATTTTCTGGTGAATACAGAGGTTGACGATAGTAGCGTCACTCAGTTGCGAAATGTTGACATCGCAATAATCCATAACTTCGCCTTCGATGTTCGCGGCATAACGGTATGCCATTTACATACGGTTGATTTGCCTCAATGCTTCCTTTTCGTCGTCGGCAAAGTTCAGCAATTTATGCAGGCCGGTGATCTCAAAAACTTTCTTCAGGTTCGGTTTCAACCCGCAAAGAATCACTTCGCCGTCGATTTCCACAGCCTTCTTGTGCAGCGATACCAGAACGCCTATCATCGACGAACTGAGAAAACTGACCGTGCGAAAATCCACCACGAGCTTGCGGACAGCCTTTTCATCCACCAACTCGTACAGACTCTTGCCGATGTCCTCGATGATTTTCCCGTCCAGAATGGAACCAACACGCAACGCAGCCACCGTTACGTCCTGCTCGGTAGTAATAACTATACTTCGGCCAGCCATAATATTCGCCTCGTTAGAAGTCTCTATCCCTGTCGCAAATTCCGGACATTCACCCACTTAGCCCGAAAGTGTACCGCGCCGGACAGTGGCGGTACACTAAAAACCGTCGATTCTCCAGCCACGGCGCGGTTCCTGTTTTACCGTTTCCCGTTTTTCCCCGGTTCCTGGTTCCCAGTTCCCGTTTTACCGCTTTGCCCGTTGGTTCAAGCCGGCGATGATAGCCCGGATGGCGGCTTGGTCTATATTCGTATCGCTGCCGACGCCGAAGACAATCTGTCCGTCGTCGAATTCCAGCGGCACATAGGCGATCGCGCGGGCGTCTGCGCCTTTGCCGACAGCCTGTTCGTGGTAATCGTGCAGACGGAAATTCGTCGTATCCACCTGCCGAATGCAGTGCACAAACGCATCGATAGGCCCGTTGCCGTCGGCGGTGAGTGTGGTTTTCTCGCCGCGGACTTCCAGCCAGGCTTCGCCGTGGATATTGGTTGGATTTTTCTCATCGGGCCGCGGCCAATAGTTCAGCAGCTTGTAAGGCCCGGTGGGATTGATAAATTCCCGCTCAAAAATATCCATCACTTCGGCGCTATTGAGTTCCTTGCCGGCTTCGTCGGAATATTTCTGCACGGTGGCACCCAGTTGCGGGTGCATTTCCTTGGGCACAGCCAAGCCGTGATCCTGCTCCAGCACCCAGGCAACCCCGCCCTTGCCGGACTGGCTGTTGATGCGGATCAGCCCTTCGTATTTCCTGCCGAGGTCGGCGGGGTCGATGTGCAGGTAGGGCACCTTCCAGCTTGTGCCGAACTTCTCGGCAGCCGTATCTCGCTGGGCCATTCCCTTGCGGATGGCGTCCTGGTGCGAACCGGAAAAGGCTGTAAAAACATACTCGCCGGAGTAGGGCTGGCGGTAATAAATATCCATGCCGGTCAGCCGCTGGACGGTATTGGCGATCCTGTCGAGATCGCTGAAGTCCAGGTGCGTATCGATTCCACGGGATATCATGTTGCCAGCCATGGTTACGAGGTCCACGTTGCCGGTTCGCTCGCCGTGTCCGAAGAGCGTACCTTCCACGCGGTCGGCACCGGCCAGCAGCGACAGCTCCGTCGCCGCGACAGCCATGCCCTGGTCGTTGTGCGAATGCAGGGAAACGAGAATCTTATCCCGTTGGCTGAATCGCCGGCAGAACAGCTCGATCATGTCCGCGTAATGGTTGGGGGGCCTGCGTTCGACAGTCGCCGGCAGGTTGAAAATCAGCGGTTTGTCCGCGGTGGCCTTGCCCCACGTCTCGAAGACAGCTTCGCAGACTTCCAGTACGAACTCGAAATCGCTGTCGGTGTATTCCTCCGGCGAGAATTCGAAACGGATATCGCTGTCCGGCTGGGCGGCGGCGAGGTCGCGAATTTGCCCTACTGCCTTGACGACCATCTCGATAGTCTGCTGCCGGCTGAGGTGGAATACCTGCTTCATGTGCAGATCGCTGGTGGCGGCGTACGCGTGGACGATGCCCCGCTTTATGCCCGCGAAGGCTTCGAGTGTCCGCTCGATGAGGTGCGGGCGACATTGCGTTAAACCCATGATGAACACGTCGTCGGGGATGTGTCCTTCTTCGATCAGTTGGCGCGTGAACGCGAAGTCGTCCTGGCTGGCTGAGGGAAACGCCACTTCGATATTCTTGAATCCGATATCGCAGAGCAGCTTGAAGTATTCCAGTTTCGCGTCTGGGCCAAGCGGATTCGGCAGCGCCTGGTTGCCGTCCCGCAGGTCTACCGAGCACCACTGCGGGCTGCTGGTCAGTTCCCGGCCCGGCCATTGCCTGTCGGGCAGGTCGATTTTCGCTGGAACACGATACTTCGCTACATTTTTCTCAGACATAATCCATCTCCTCTGGTCGCGGTATTCCCGCATAAATACAAAAAGCTCCGCAGTCCTGATTGGATCGCGAAGCCTGGTGAAATTCACATCGCTTGCGATCCGTCAGCGCAACAAAAGCCCGGTAAGTAGAAGCAGGCCTAGATTGTTGCATCGACGAATCATCACAAGTTCCTTCACTGCAAGTATATCGACACGACAGGCCCCGAAACAAGGCCATTTTTATTTTTTTGGGGAATCTCCGCCGCGGATGACTAAAATAGTTGAGCTTCCGAACCGGGTGCCATGCTTCTGCTCGCAGAAGCATGCGGTAAAAAAAACGCGTTGGGTGGCATGGTCAGCGGCGAAGCCGATGGCCATGAAAGATAGATACACAATGGCGAATGAATTGTTTGGGTGGCATGGCTTGCTTGCAAGCCATGTGTTTTTCGTCCCGCGTGGACGGGAGCACCCACCCTAACTCGCGGCGCAGGGGTCGCCATGATGGATGGCGTGGAAATTGTGAATCGATCTTTCATGGCTACCCCGCAAAAAACGCGGGGTTTCCAT
>JAIORC010000309.1 GCA_021108335.1 Phycisphaerae bacterium | reverse complement strand
TGATGAACTTGACACGCCCTTGATTTTGCGTCAATTTTTGCCCATTCGGTGTATTATACCTTCAATGATAATTATAGTGATCAGGTTATGCAACATGTTGCATAACAATTTTATGCCATCAACCGGCGTACTCAATCGGCGGTGGTCTTGCGGAGCCGGCCTTCGGACTGATTGAGTTTTTTTGGGCGAGATAACGCTGCCGGCACCGGTTGCGTAATACCCATGCTTGACAATATCAGGAGAAACGGTAATCTTCAAGTGAGCCATCTGAAAAAATTACAACAACGATAGGGTAAGAAAATTATGACGTTGCTGCCGTCTCGAAAGTCATCGGAGTACTGTTTGCGTTTTCAGGCTTGACGGGTCGGTGTGACGGCCAATAGCAATCCCATTTATATGCAAGGAGAGAAAAATTGTTCGCAAAAAGATACTGGGCTGTGATTTTCGTCTGTTTCGCATTTATTCCGATCCTCTCCGCAGCCGGGGCGAAAGCAAAGAGTACCACGGCAGTCTTTGTTCAGAAGGGGCTGATTGGTGGAGTGAAGATTGAGGCAGCCAGGCTGGGCGAAGTGTTACCCATCTCTGAGTTTTCGAAGCGAGCGAAAGATTTCGAATGCTCGGTGCTTGCCGGGCGATTGAAACAATCGCAGATAACGGGTCTCGTCAAAACCAACAAGGTCAAGATTGATAAAAGCTGGCTCGGCGAGCAAGGTTATCAGGTAATCGTGATCCCGTCTAAAGCGGGAAAGACCATCATTGTAACGGCGGCAACCGACGTCGGCGTGCTTTACGGCGTAATCGGATTGAAGCTCCGCATGGACAAGCTCGGTCTCAAGTCCCCGGCGCAATGGAGTAAATCTTTCCGTGATCGACCGGTGTTTAAGTATCGCGGCGCCAGGGGGCGACTCCGCGGAAACTGGCAGACAAGCGCCGCAGCCCGCGAGCCGATGCACGACATATTCCTTTACGAGGATTACCCGGAAATATTCCCCAGCGAAAAATTCAAAAAGCAGTACCTCAAACGCGTAGCCAAGACGGAGGCCCGCTTACGCAAGCAACTTGCCGAGGCGGAGAAATACGGCGCGAAGGTACTCTTTTTCACCTATCAACCAACAATCGTCAAATGGGGCAGAGAAAACTTCTACAAAGCGCATCCCGACGCCAGGCCCGTTTTCGACGGACATCACAAGGTGTTTTTGTGCCCATCGTCGGAAAGCAGCAAAAAGTTTATCTACTCCAAGTGGCGTGCGCTGTTCAAGCGATTCCCCACAGCCTCCGGCGTGTTGCTGAGCATGTGCAGCGGCGACGGCGCCGGGCCTTACTGCGGCTGTGCAAAATGCAAAGACTATCCCATGCGGCAGCGGGTGATTGATTACGTCAAGATCATCCGCAGCGCGATACAATCCGTGAATCCCAAAGCGGTCGTGGTGGTTCGCTCATGGGGCCTGCCGACAGACATGGCAACACTGCCGAAGGATTTGCCCGACGATGTTTACTTCTTCTCGAAAATAACATGCCCGCCCGGCAACGATTACCTCTGGCGCGACCATTTTTGCAGGTATCTGAAACTCGGCGTGCCGCGATTTGTCACGTGCGGCACATGTACAACCAATACGGACGGTGCCGGCGTGCCTTTCCTGTTGTATACGGGCAAAAAGCAGAAGATCCGTGCCATAAAGATCGTCGAAAAAGGCTGCGTTGGCGCCTGGGCCGGTGGCGTCGCAGCCGACTCCAGGCCCAAAAGTCCCCCGCGAATTCTCAGCCTTCCGTCGCGGGCGGCGCGCGTGGAATGCGGCTGGGATCCTTACGCTTTCGACGGCGATAAATTCCTGCTGCAGTGGGCAGGCAAGCGGTTCGGCAAAGCCGTTGGGCAACATGTCTACAACGCCTTGAAAGATACCAAGGTCATCGCCGACGCCTTCACGTCGATCGCGCCGCTGAGGACGAATATTTTCCACATGTTCGTTTATCCCGGCTGCGGAGGTAGCGGTTACGGCGGGGCTACGCCGCTGCAAAGATATCCGCTGGCGAAGGAGCTTCTTGCAGCCAGGCCAGCGGACGTCCAGCGACTCAAAAAGAAGTTCGAAATTGCCCGTCCCATCCAAGTCTCTCGTACCGCTCTGAACGAGCTGGAATCCGCGGCGAAGCTGGCACCGAAAAATAAGGAAATCCAGACGTATCTGACCATGGCGAAGGTAACGGTTTGCCTGACGCAAATGTGGCGGGACTACCACCTCTCGCTGTTGTACAAATGCGTGGAGAACAACTCGACTGCCCCCGCCGAGATAGCGAAATATGCCGCCCTGGCCCGGCAGCACGCCGAAGCCGCCTACAAGCTGCTGCCGCAGTACCTGGAAAATTACGTCAAAATTTATCCGTACATTCTGAAAGGCCCTTACTACCGTAAACATCCGGGGCTTTATAACGCATTTATCGTTCAGCAGGTTACCAACGCGTATCACCAGGCGGCCCTCCGGCCACAGCGGGAAAAACTCTTTCCCGTTACCCGATCTCACCTGTTGGCAAAACCGGTAATACCGGGCGGCCCCTCGCATCTCGTGGATATCAATAAGCCGAACGCCACAGCCGTGAAAATGCTCTCCCGAAAGGGTGTCAATTCGATGGTGCTGCGATTCGACGGCGATCTGTCCACCGGCGGAATGCTTTATTTCGTGTATGGCCCGTATGCCGATGGAATGTGGTACGAGATATTCAACCCGTATGACCTGGAGAGAAAAGACAGGTACAATGGAGCCTGGGCGAAACTGGAGATAAAACTCGACGGCCGAAAAATCGCGACGGTCAGTGACTTTATGACGCGACATTCGCGATGCAACCTGTTGCGATACGTCAAGCTGCCTCCGACAATCGGGCAGTCGCACAAGCTCGAAATATCCCTGGCCGACGGCATGGCTGCGCTGCTCCGACGTCTCTATATTTACGGCCCGGCAGGCTCGAAGCTTATCACGCCATCCCCCGACATTAAGCCGTTTACGGAAGACTTTTCCAAGCCGGCCAAGTGGAAGGTCTCCGCCAAAAAAGGCGCTTCGTGCAAGGCAGCGTATGACGCAAAATCCAAGGCGATGGAGGTAAAAATCTACAAGCAACCCAGCCCGGGAGTGGTGTATATGCCGCTGGGCCGGTCGTATGAGTCTAAGTTTGTCTTCGAGTGCGACCTCACGTGGAAACAGGCCCCCAAAAATTCCCGCGGGGCCTTCAAGCTCTTCGGCGGGGCGGACCAGAAGCGGTGGCGTCTCAACCCGATGTATATCAGCCGAAAGGACATGTTATACGGCCCGACGCGTGGAGGACATTACTGCCTTTACATGCAGGGCGAGGGCGACGGCGTGGTGAAGGCGACAGCCATCATCATGGACGCCAATCGCGGGCTGGTGAGAGGAAAGGGTGCGAAACTGAAGGTCGGCAGGAAATACCGCCTCAGGATAACCCGTTCCGAGGAAGCAGCCGGCTTTACGATTACCGACGCTGACGGCGTGGTGATGGACACCAAATTCGGCCTGTCGGAGATTCAGGATTTTGCCGTCGATAAGGTCGGTTTTCAGAATATTGTCGGCAGGGCGGTCGCAGCTCCGATAGTGGTGCAGATCGATAGCGTCCGTCTCAGATAGAGCAATTTTTACTCGGCGTACAAAGTTGATGCTCTAGCGAGTAAGATACCTGACAAGCTGATTGGATAGTGGGTCGATCACAAGCCCGGTGCCCCCCAGGGGGCTGTTACGGACTCTCTCATGGCGACCCCTGCGGTGTCGCCATGCCAGCCAAACCATTAACCTTAGCGCGGCGGCCTTCCCAGGCCGTCGCATATCACCCACGATCGTAGGGTGGGTGCTTACGTCTACGCGGGACGAAAAACACATGGTCCCCAGGGGACCATGCCACCCAAACATCCATTCACCATCGTCGCTGGCTATGTGTTTTCTTGAATTGTCCGGGATGCCTGCTCTATTCGCCGATGAATATCCGCTTGAGGTGGCGTTGGTAGATATTCTCCGCGACATTTTTCGCGACGATTTCCTCGAATTTTTCGAGTGCGTTGAGATATCGCTCGCCCATTTCCGCGGCTACTTTATAGCCGACGTGCAGAATCTGGCGGAAGTGCTGGTTATACGCTTCGCATGACTGGTCGTGTCGCAGTGCGGCGGCGTATTCTTCGCCGCTCCATGCGTCGACGGTTTCTGGCGTGGGGAGCTTGGCCTGGTCGATATCGATTACCGTCGCGTACGGGGTGCACAGTTCGTCAAATCGGCCTAGTGCGTTTTTGTAGACTTCTTTGGCGATTTTCAGCCCTTCGCCGCCGGCCATCGCCAGGCCGATGAGTTCTTCCAGCCACGTCGTGCCGGCTGTCTTGAGGTGCAGGCCAGCGTCGTATTTTTTCAGGGCTTCGCGAATCGGGGCGTATATCGAGAATTTGTCGCTGCCGGAGTGGACGGACAGCTTGAGGCTCGCCGGCATGTTGAATTCCTTGATCGCGAGGGCGATAACGGCGAGGTCTTCGTCGAATTCCTTTGCGAACTGGGCGACGTCGCCGACGTAATCCACACCCTTGTTGAACCGCCCGGTGAACTTCGGGGCGATGGTCTGGGCGGGAATGCCTTCGTCGGCGATGGCGGCGAGGATGAAGAACATTTCGACCGGCGTTTGCGGCTCGTCCGTTTCGTCCATGGAGACTTCGGTGATGAAGTTGTCCTTGCCCTTTACGGATTCGATGTGGCGGTAGATTTTGCCTGCTTCCTTGACGGCCAGCAGGAATTTCCCGGCGACGGCTTCGATTTGCTCTTCGGTGATGTCAAACGCGTCGATGCCCGGAACCGCCAGCGTTCCGACGTATTTTTTGTACTTTTCGACGAATGTCCGGATATCGCCTTCCTCGGCGGCCTGCCCGGTGAAATCGGCGACGTCGAGCGTGAAGAAATCGCTCGACTCGATAAACAGATCGACGTTCCCCAGGCCGATATGGTCGGCATCGACGTGATAAGGCCCGGTCCAACCCAGTGCCTTGACGGCTGCGTCTGCTTCGGCGCGGACGTCGGCGGGGGAGGTTTTGATTGTCGTGTGTTCGCGGTGCGACTTGTTCCAGACCGGCGCGATATCGACGCCCTCGGCCTTGGCTTGGATCATCGCCTGGAGCTGGGCCTTGCCCTGGTGGGCAAATCGGTCGCCAATACCCATTGAATATTTTTCCAGAATCATGTTTAACCTTTCGTTTCAGTTGTTTTACGTTTTTTGAATCTTGCAGAATCTTGCTTACTTATTCCTTGGTTGAAGCTTCTTTTGCTTCTTCCTGCGGCATGGGCAGGGGGGCTTCGTCGGTTGGCATGGCTGGGTAGTCCGGCATTCCGATATCCTGCACAAGCTCATCGATTTGTACGGGGCGACCCTCGGCCATCGAATGGTTTGCGGCGATGCCTGTCAGAATCGAATACGCTCCTGACCGCTGGTCCGCGGCCCGCAGAAACTTGTCGGCTTCCTGGTTCTCGGCGTCGAAGATATCAGCCAGCATAACCGGGTCGCCGCCGCCGTGCCCGCCTGTGCCCGTCCAAAGCTCTATCTCATATGGTACCTGCCAGTGCGGGAAAATTCGTGTCCACGTGCCTTCTTTTTCTATTTCGCCGGGAACGGAACCGTCGGCGTTGGTATAGACGGTTTCCTGACACTTGTGTTCGATGCGGCCTTTCGTGCCGTTGAAGCTGATGACATAGCCTTCCCACGGGTTGAAGGCGTTGAGCGAATACGCCATCTTGGCGCCGTTTTCGTAGTTTACCACCACGTTCATGGAATCCTCGATGTCGATTTTATCGCTGAAGACGCATTGGTCGCGATGATAGCCGTCGTATTGTTCGCATTCCAGGTACAGGTGACGCTGCGAATCGTTGCCGGCCATGTCCAGGCGGAAGCGACACTTCTCGGCATCGGGGCAGTCGTGGCAACGCTCGGAGCGATTGGTCAGGCCGTAACGGTCGCCCGTCTTCGGGGTGTAGAACCTGCGATGCCCGGATGCGTAAACGCTCTGCGGCACGGTGGACAGCCACCAGTTCACCAGGTCGAAATGATGCGTCGCCTTGTGCACCATCAGCCCGCCGGAGTTTACCTTGTTGCGGTGCCAGCGGCGGAAGTAGTCGGCACCGTGGCTGGTGTTGAGCATCCACTGGAAGTCCACGGACAACACCTCGCCGATTACGCCGTCCATCAGCATTTCCTTGATCTGCGACCGAGGCGGGGAGTAGCGATAGTTGAATGTAACTTTGCAATTTTTGCCGGTTTTGCGTTGGACTTCGAGAATCTGCCTGCACTTTTGCTCATCTATCGTCATGGGCTTTTCGGTGATGACGTCGCAGCCCAGTTCCATGGCGCGGCAAATATATTCATGGTGAACGTTGTCCCTGGTGGTAACGATGATGCAATCCGGCTTGGTTTCGGCGATCATCTTCTCGAAGTCGTCGGCTGAGTAGCCGGGCAGTTCGATATCGAATTCTTCACGAATCTGCTTGAGAGACAGGTCAAGTCGGCCTTTGTTGTTGTCGCACATTGCGACCATTTCGGACGTTTCGGTAAAGTCCTTTAGAACCGCATCGCGAAACATTACATGCCGACCGCCCAGGCCGATTTGTGCATAGCGTTTACGAGTAGTCATTTGTTTCCTTTCTTCCTTCTTTCATTTATTCCGCCGCAATGGGCTGGTTGAAAATATTCGTATCTTCTATCACGCGGAATCGCGTTGTACAAGTTTTGTTGAGAGTATTCGGTACCAATCGTCGGCAGGGGGTTTCCGCCCTGCGATTTTACTCAAAAGTATTTCCGCCGCGACGGTTCCCAGCTCGCGATTGGGTTGCATTACCGTGGTAAGGCGTGGCCATGCCAGGGCGGCAACCCGCCGGTTGTCGAACCCCACGACGGCTACATCATCCGGCACGGCGATACCATGCTCGTGCAGGGCAGCCAGGAATCCCATCGCCATCACGTCCGAAAATACCTGCACCGCATCCGGGCGGGGATTGGCAGCCAGAAATGTCTCGATGTTTTTTCGTCCGACTTCATATTGGTCTTGCTGCGTATTGCCGGCAGTCGCCAGGATAATCGGCTCGCGGCAAAGTTCTTTTATCGCACGTTCATAGCCGGCCAGTCGCGTATTGTTATTGGGCGAACCCATGTAGGCAATATGCCGCCGCCCGTGAGCCGCCAAATATTTCACCGCCTCGTAAACTCCCTGTTGGCGGTCAATGTTAACCGTGTTTGTGCCGGCATGTCCCGTATCCAGGAATACATAAGGCGTATTTGTTTCAGCCAGGCGGGCCTTGACCTTTTTTACCGGCAACAGCGAATTGGGGAAAATGATAATCGCCGCCGGCTGGCGCTGCAAAACGGCGTCGAGAACATCGCCGGCGTCCTGCCGGTCGGCGGGGGTTGTGCTGAAAAAGATGTGTACGGAATATCCCGCCGCACGCAGTGCCTGTTCGAGGCCGGCTATTTTTTCCATGTGCAGTTCGTCCACCGAACCGATGATGGCAGTAACCTCGAAGCTCTTGCCGGTTTTCAATGCCCGCGCAGCAAGGCTGGGCCGGTAATCAAGCTGTTTCGCAGCCGCCATTACCTTCGTGCGGGTCGCCTCGTTTACGTATCCGCTTTGCTTGAGTACCCGGCTGACCGTACGAATCGAAACGCCCGCCGCCGCCGCAATGTCTTTCAAAAATGCCATTCAAACACTTCTTTCCGCCATGCCAACGTTGGCATGATACCATATTTACTGAAATTCTGCAATGGTTAAAAATTCAATGTTGCTGCCGAGAGTTGCAGTTAAGTAGGTTATGCAGCTTGCTACATAACGAGAATTACGGAAAAATGTACCGAAAAATTGTTATGCAACGAGTTGCACCTGTGCGTCAGCCCGTCTATTTCGCTGTTTCGGAGCCTATGCCGCCGTAGTGGGGTGGTTTTTCTTCGCCTTGCTTTGACATGGAGTCTATGGGGGTGGCCTGGGCGCGGATGTCGGCCATCTCCCGGGTCAGCGCGGCGACCTTCCGGTTCAAGTCCTGCACTACCTCGTCCAGGTGAGCGATGGTCTGATCCTGATAAGCGATTTTCTCTTCCAGCCGTATGATGTCCGCGTCCATAATTGTCTTCCCGTTATACTGGTTTCTTCATGGCGACCCCTTCGGTGTCGCCATGCCACCCAAACTTTCTGTTGTACTGGTGGCACAGGTTTTCAACCTGTGGCATGCCACTATTTCCCTGCCCCCCACTATTGCACAGGCCTGCCCCATGGGGGTTGCAAACCTGTGCCACCAGATTTTTAACCTTGGTGGAATCTTTAATATTCAATATTCGAGTGTCGGTCTGCCGATGCGTTGGCGGACTTCGGTTTGTATGTCGATTATTTTCTGGCGGACGTGCTCGGCGAACTCAGCCGGCTTCAACTTACGGGCCTCGCTCTGGTGGATGGGTTTGCCGTATTGCACGATGATATCGCCTGCGCCGGGCAGGGGTCTGCTTCGCGGCCAGGCTTCGTAGGCCCCGTCGATCAGCACTGGTACGGTCCACTCGGCGGCTCGCTGGCTCATGATGGCTACACCCGGCATGAACGGCTCGATATGCCCGTCGACGCATCGCGTGCCTTCGGGGAAAATCGTCAACTGCCTGCCGTTCTTCAGGCGTCGCATCGCCTCCTTGATCGCCCCGGTATCGGCTTTGCCGCGCCGGACGGGGAACGTGTGCACCGACTCGATCATCCACTTGAAGACGCGATTTTTGAAGAGGCTGTCGCGGGCCATGAAGTTCATCGGACGTTGCAGGGTAAAAGCGACCAGCACCGGATCGAGGAAACTCTGGTGGTTCGAAATGTAAACCACACCGCCGGTCGCCGGCTCGAGGTGGCGGTTGAAAACCCGCACCCGCAACGGCCCCATCGTGCAATAGCGGAACAGCGTCCGCATGACTTTATAATATCGCGACGCCGATTCGATATCGCCCCTCAGCGACGTATTAACCAGCAGCGGATTGGGATGGCTTCTTGGGCCTTTCATCGTGTAGCCTCCACCGCCCGCAAAAGGGCAGCCAGGGTTTCGTCGGGCGTATTGGGGGTCGTGTCGATCTCGATAGCCCCATCGGGCTTCACCAGCGGCCCGACCGCTCGCTGGGAATCGCGCTGGTCTCGCTGAACAATCGCCGCGAGCACCGTTTCGTATTCAGCTGTCTCACCAGCCTCGGCCAACTGCTCCACACGCCGCCGGGCGCGGGCTTCCGGGGCAGCCAGCAGGAAGAATTTCACATCGGCATCGGGAAAGACGACCGATCCCTGGTCGCGGCCTTCCGTTACGAACTGGCCGAGCTGCCGGCCCATCTGCCGCTGGAGGTCCACCAGTATTTCCCGCACGGCTGGGGGGCTGGCGGCGTAGTGGGAATTTTCGGAGACTTCCTCGGTGCGGATAGCCTGGGTGATGTCGTCGTCGCCGTCGAACACCGCCACGCCATCCGGGCCGGCCTGCATCCGCAGCTTAACCCGGCTGGCTACATCGGCCACCGCCGATTCGTCGGCGAGATCGACCTTCTCCCGCAGCGCGCGGAGCGTTACCGCCCGATACGTCGCACCCGTATCGAGGAACGCGATACCCAATGCCCTTGCCAAGTTGCGGGCGGCGGTGCTCTTGCCCGAACCAGCCGGCCCGTCAATCGTGATAATCATCTCAGTATTCCTATACTTCTGCGCGGTTACAGGCACAGGTTACAAACCTGTGCCACCTATGCAGGCGGTGATTTTATCGGAAACCGCCGTAGTTTTCAACGAATGAGAAATTGGGATTGACAAAAGCGGCGGTTTCGTTATTGTAGTTCCCTCGCGGCCGTGGCGGAATTGGCAGACGCGCAGGCTTCAGGTGCCTGTCTCCTTAGGGAGGTGGAGGTTCGACTCCTCTCGGCCGCATTTTTCTGGGGGTGTGGTGGGATAATCTTACCACCCAAATAATAACAATTGACCGCTTCGCCGTTGTGGGCCTATTATACGTCCGATATGACCGTCTCTACCGAATCATCTTCCGGCGTTACCGACGCCCAACTGATGCAGCGTCATCTTGACGGCGACGCCGGCGCCTTCGCCGCGCTGGTTCGCCGGTACAAACAGCCGCTGTACGGTTATCTGGTGCGGTTTACCGGCGATGCGACCCTGGCTGAGGATGTTTTCCAGGAGACGTTCCTGAAGGTCTACCAAGCCGCCGGCAGCTTCGACCTCAGCCGGAAGTTTCGCCCGTGGCTGTACACAGTCGCCACCAACAAGGCCAGGGACGCACTGCGAAAGAAAAACCGCCACCGGGAAACACCCCTGGACGCCCCAATAGGCGGCGATGACGGGCAGGACACCAGCTACGCCAAGCTCATGCCGTCAAATATTCCGTCGCCGGATGAAATTTCCGTGAACCTCGAAACACGACAGGCCGTACAAACAATGGTAAATCAAATGCCGGACAATCTCCGTGAGGTACTGGCGATGAGTTACCTTAAAGAATTGCCGCACAAGGAGATAGCGAAAATCCTGTCGATTCCGGTCGGGACGGTGAAGTCTCGCCTGCACGCGGCGGTGAGACATTTTGCGGAAAAATGGAAGGCCTGGGCCGAGGAACAGACAAAACGGAACGAAAATTCCCCGCCGCGAACAGAATTAAATTAGAGATACAATGACGGATCAAAGCTGTAAAGTGGATGGTTCTGCCGAAGGCAGGTTCGCCCACGTTGCCCGACAGGATTAACGCTGTGGTTAAAGAGATACAATGACGGATCAAGCGAAACAAGACGAAATTGAATTGATTGACGACTTGCAAGGCCGGCTTGGCCCCGAAGACGCCCGCGTTCTGCGCGAACGACTCGCCGCCGAGCCGGAACTGCGCCGAAAACGCGACGAACTGGCCAAGACCCTCGATGCAATGGACCTGGCCCCCGAACCCGTCGCCCCCGACGACCTGGTAACAAAAACGCTTGACCGCATCGCAGCCGTCCGGCGAACCGACGCCCTGATCACGATGCAGCAGATGGAAACCGCCCGGTCGTTCGGCTCGACATTCCGAATGCGGGAGCTTGCCGCCGTCGCGGCGATGCTGCTCGTACTGGCCGGCTTGCTTATCCCGTCGCTGCACTTCGCCCGGCAACGAAGCCGCCAAACTCTCTGCGCCGCGCAGATGGGGCAAATCGGTTCGGCGATGCACACCTACGCCGTGAATAACGCCGGATTCCTGCCCAACGCCAACGGGAAGAACCTCTGCTGGTTGAGTAAGCCCGGCCAGCCCACCGCCAGCAATTCCGCCGGGCTGTTCAAGCTCCTGCGGGGCAGGCACATTCACTCGCCGGTCGCCTTCCAATGCCCAGCAGTCGGCGGCAACAGCTTCACCATGACGCCGCAAATGACCGACTTCCCCCAGGCCCAGCACGTCCACTACTCGTACCACCATTCGCTCGGCAGCCGAAGCCTCTCGATTACCCACCCGCGATGGGCAAAAGTTATCGCGACGATGGCAGTATTGGCCGACCAGACGCCGGTCTTCGCGGACGGCCAATTCTGGCCCGAGCGTATTGCCGACCCGATAAGCGATAATCACGGCGGCGACGGGCAGAACGTGCTCTATATGGACGGACACGTCGTCTGGGCGACCACCGCCACCGTCGGCGTCGGCGGAGACAACATCTACCTCATCCAGAGCATCACACAATACCAGGGCACCGAATCCCCAACCGACCCAACCGACACCTTCCTGCTGCCGGCATGGACCGGCCGGTAAAATACGCGTTTTCCCCATATCCCCGGTTCCAGTTTTTACCCGTTTCTGGTAGGCCGGATCTTGACCCGGCGATAAGAAGGCGACAGCCTTCTTACATGGAAACTCCCACGGCGTTGAGTGACCCCCTGGGGGAAAGATGGCGTAGAAATTGTGAATGTTGGGTGGCATGGCGACACCGCAGGGGTCGCCATGATGAACGGCGCATAAATTGCCAATGTTGGGTGATCTTGAGGAGGGATAGCGTAGAAATTGTGAATTGGTCTTTCATGGCTACCCCGCAAAAAACGCGGGGTTTCCATGCCACCCGATATCGTGGGAATTTGCAACCTACCGCAAAACGCCGGTTTGGGTGGCAGGGCTTGCTTGCAAGCCATGTGTTTTTCATGGGAATTTGCAAACATTGTGGCTGTCGCTTCGCTCCCGTCACAACACCCGGCTAACCCGAATTGGACAAACTTATTGCATGTGCCATGCAATTGCCGGGTCAAGACCCGGCCTACAAAAACTGTTGCCTCGCGGCTGGTTTGCCGGTGTGTTATAGCAGTGTTTTGTAGTATGCTATGGCGATTCCGCGTAGCGGCAGGTCGTCTACTACGGCTTGGACGATATCCGCCTCGCCGGGGTTCGGGCAGATGAGTTTCGCGTCGCCGCCGGTGAGTATCACGAGCGGCCAGTTGCCCAGTTCGGTGGCGTATGCCTCGACGCGTTCCTTCAGTGCCCCACGCAGGCCGAATATCAATCCGCCGACGATAGCCTGTTGCGTGTCGCCGCCGAACACCCAATCCGGCTCGGCGGAGAATTCCACTTCCGGCAGCGCAGCCGTGGAGTCAGCCAATGCTTTGGCGGCGGTTTTCAGCCCCGGCAAAATCGCCCCGCCGAGGAACACGCCGTTTTCGTCGACGCAGTCGATAGTAACGGCTGTGCCGAAATCGGCTACCACGCAGGCTGCGCCAAGCCGGTCGTAGGCGGCTACCGCGCAGCAAAGTCGATCCGTGCCGATGCTTTGGGGGGCAGCGAGTTTCGTTTCCATCGGCAGCGACAGCTCGCGGCCGACAACCAGCGTATCCTGACCAATCGCCTCCTGAGCGGCGGCTTCGAGGGCTTTGAGAGCGGTGGGGTTCACGCTGGAGGCGACGACGGCTTTGGGCGATTCCATCTGCTCCCACAGCTCCGCCAGGGCAGACCCAAGCGGCTTCAACTCGCCGAGACGAAACGTACGGACGTCGCTGACGCTTTCGCCGTGGACGTGAGCAATCTGTATGGTGCTGTTGCCGCAATCGCAGGCTAATACGTTGGGGAGAGTTTCGAGTTTCATATATTCCAGGTTCCTATTACAGCGTGGAGCAGTGTTTTTTTGAATTTCGAATTTATTTTTAATGTTACTCTATAGGGTACAGCATGCCCCATATTTTCTCGCCCAGCGTATCCAGCCCTTTGCCGGTAACGGCACTGATGGGGTGCACGTCGGTATCGACGGATTTCCTGAACTCGGCGAGGTGTTCGTCGCTTTCGGTGATGTCCATCTTGTTGGCGACGACGATTTCGGGCTTGTCAGCCAGGGCTGGGGAATATTGCATCAACTCTTCGCGGATAGCCTTGTAATCCTCGGCGGGGTCGGAGGCCATCGGGCAGATATCCACGAGGTGCAGGATGGTTCGGGCACGTTCGATATGCCGCAGGAACTCATGGCCGAGGCCTGCCCCGTCGTGTGCACCCTCGATAAGGCCTGGTATGTCGGCCATCACGAAACGGCGATAGCTGCTAAGCTCGACGATGCCAAGATACGGCGTGAGCGTCGTAAACGGATACGCGGCGATTTTAGGCTTGGCCGCCGACAGCCTGCTCAGCAGCGTACTCTTGCCGGCATTGGGTTTGCCGACCAGGGCAACGTCGGCGATAAGTTTAAGCTCCAGGTGCAGGTTGCGGATCTGGCCCGGTTCGCCTTCCTCGAATTCACGCGGCGCCTGGTTGGTGGCGCTTTTGAATCGCGTATTGCCCTTGCCGCCCTTGCCGCCCTTGGCGACGCAAACCACATCGCCAGGATCGGTGAGGTCTTTCAGCAAGATATCGTGGTCGGAATCGTAAATCAGCGTGCCCGGCGGCACGGGAATCGTAACGTCGGCGGCTTTTTTGCCGTGGCGTTCCTTGCCCATGCCCATGATGCCGCGTTTGGCCTTCCAGTGGTGCTTGCCGGCGAGGTGGTGCAGCGTGTTCAGCGAGGCGTCGGCCTGCATCAGGATATTGCCGCCACTGCCGCCGTCGCCGCCGTCCGGCCCGCCCCTGGGGATAAACCGCTCCCGCCGGAAGGACATGCACCCGTGGCCGCCAGCACCGGCGGTTACGGTGATGTTCACCTCATCGACAAACATCGCTCGGGATACGGTAACGTCTGAACTCATGGTAATTCGCTATGATTCGCGGTGGCGGAAAAAAAAGGGACGGCGCCGGTACCGGGGCCATCCCTGAAGTTTAAAGAACCTTACACTCGAAAGCCGGATGCTTATGCTACATCCACGAACCGGCCTCGGAACGTAACTGTTCCGTCGGCTACGGCGAAGAGCGTATCGTCCCGGCCTCGCTTGACGTTCTTGCCCGCTTTGAAGGGCGTGCCGCACTGGCGAATGAGAATCGTGCCGATGGTAACCGCCTGGCCGCCGTATCGCTTGACGCCGCGATACTGGGGATTGCTGTCGCGACCGTTACGGGTCGAACCCTGTCCTTTTTTATGTGCCATGGGATTTCTCCTGTATTTTTCTGTCGATTACTGTCATATTCCCGCCGGCGGAAAACCAATCGCAACCGGCTTTGGAATCGAGAAGGATACCATTATCTGTCGATTTGTCAACGCCAAGTGAAAGAAAAAATGCTGGGCACCAGGCTTCTGCGCATTGGCCGCCATAGCGTTGGGTGGTATATGCTTGCCCCCAAGGGGTTTGTAACTTATACAAATTCCCACGATGTCGGGTGACATGGTTAGCCCGCGTTTTTTGCGGGATAGCCATGAAAGATAGATTCACAATTTCTGAGACATCCCTTTCTCAAAACCACCCAACATACCATCCGCCGTCGTGTATCTATCTTTCATGGCCATCGGCTTCGCCGCTGACCATGCCACCCGACATTTTTTTCTGGGCCATCCTTCGTGGCTGTCGCTTCGCTTCCCGCCACGGCACCCGATATTTTTTTCTGGGCCTATCATCTGGTTTGGGTGGTATGGTCCCTTGGGGACCATGTGTTTTTCCCGTTGGGTGGCACAGGTTTGTAACCTGTGCAAATTCCCACGATGCTGGGTGGCATGGAAACCCGCCGCGTGGTGGCCTTCCCAGGCCACCACGGCACAGGTTGCAAACCTGTGCTACCTACAACTCGTCGCGCGAGAGTTCGGGTTTCTTTGCACGCTGTCTCAATTGCGTAATTGCTTGTAGTTTATGGAGGCAAAATGTACCTTGTCGGGTCTGTAATTGTTTTTCTGATGAGATGGGCGATGCGATATTCCCAGGGTTATTGCGGCCCCGTTAAAGCGGGCCGACAAATCCTTTGTTTGCGATGCGGAAAACAGCCAATGGAAGTGGCTTGTTTTGTATAGTCAAATTGTAGATAGGAGAAACGCGATGCCAAAGATTTTGATTGTTGATGACGATCCAGATGTTCTCGAGGCGGCGAAGCTTTGTCTCGAAAAAGAAGGTTACGAAGTGGTAACCGCGGGGAATCGGAATGACGGAATGGAAACCGTCGACGCAGCCGGGCCAGACCTTCTCGTTCTGGATGTCATGATGACCGAGCCGGACGACGGAATCGCCATGGCCCAAGACCTGCGAAAAGCCGGCTTCACCAAGCCTATCCTCATGATGTCCAGTATCTCCAAGGTAACCGGTTTGGACTACGGCAAAGACAACGAAGTAACCCCCGTGGACGACTTCGTGGAAAAACCCGTCAAGCCGGCGACGCTGATCGAAAAAGTCAAAGAACTTCTCAATAAATAGGAGCCCCCCAATGTTAATGACCCAACAAGACAAACTCATGGGCGAGCTTAAGGCACTTGTGGAACAGCACGGTACCCACCGCAATGCCCTGATCCCCATCTTGCAGGACGTGCAGAAACGGTATCACGCCATTTCCGACTTCGCCATGCAGACAATCGCCGATTTGCTCGGCATTCACCCCGTCGAGGTGTACAGCGTGGTAACTTTTTACGCGTTTCTGAACGAAAAGTATCACGGTAAGTTCATCATTCGCCTGTGTCGCACGATCAGTTGCGAGATGGCCGGCAAGGCCGCCGTTGCCCGGCAACTGGAGAACGACCTTGACATCAAGTTCGGCGAGACTACCTCGGACGGGCGATTTACGCTGGAATGGGCCAATTGCATCGGAATGTGCGACCAGGGGCCGGCCATGCTCGTAAACGACCAGGTCTTCACGAAGGTTACCCCCGAAAAAGTCCACGACATTCTCGAAGCATGCGAAAAAGCCTTCGGGCCTCACACCATGCAGACAGAGGAGGAACACGTACTATGACCACAATCATGAATGACATAACGTTCAGCACCGCCGAGGCGGGCGCGGGGCTTAAGGCTGCCCTGGAAAAGGGGCGAGCAGACGTCATTGGCGTCGTCCGAGAATCGGCCATGCGAGGCCGGGGCGGAGCGGGTTTCCCCACCGGCGTAAAATGGAACCTCGCTGCCGGCGCCCAGGGCGACAAAAAATACGTCGTCTGCAATGCCGACGAAGGCGAACCGGGCACGTTCAAGGACAGGGCGATTCTCTCCGAGTGGGCGGATCTCGTTCTTGAAGGGATGACCATCGCCGGATACGCCGTCGGCGCCGCCGAAGGCATTGTCTACCTGCGAGGCGAATACACTTATCTCGTCAGGCAGCTTGAGGATGCGCTCGAAAAACGTCGCGAAGCCGGCTTGCTCGGTGAAAATATCCAGGGCAAGGATGGCTTTAATTTCGACATCCACCTCCACATGGGCTGTGGCGCTTATATCTGCGGCGAGGAAACCGCGTTGATCGAGGCGTTGGAAGGCCAGCGGGGCGAGCCTCGCAACCGCCCGCCGTTCCCGGTCAACACCGGCCTTAACGGCTGTCCCACGATAGTCAACAATGTCGAGACGTTTGCCTGGGCATCTATGATCCTGGCGAAAGGGCCGGAATGGTTCAAGGGTATCGGCACGGAAAAGTCCTCCGGGCCGAAGCTGTTCAGCGTGTCCGGCGACGTGGATAAGCCGGGCGTTTACGAGTTCCCCATGGGCATAACGGTTGCCGAATTGCTGAAGAATGTCGGCGGCGGTGGCGCCAAGGCCGTCCAGATCGGCGGCGCTTCGGGCAATTGCATCCCGGCGTGCGAATTTTCCCGCGCTATCGCTTTCGAGGACGTGTCCACCGGCGGATCGATTATAGTTTTCGGGCCGGAACGAGACATGCTGAAAGTGGCGGAAAATTTCCTGGAATTTTTCGAGGACGAATCGTGCGGCCAGTGCACACCATGCCGCATCGGCAATACGAGATTGCTTGAAGGCATTCGCATGTTGCAGACGGGCCACTGTTCCATGAAGTATCTCCAGGAACTCTGCAAACTCGGCGAAACGATGCAGCTTGCCTCCAAGTGCGGCCTCGGACAGTCAAGCCCCAACGCATTTCTCTCGATAGTGAAACATTTCAGAAACGAACTCATGGGCCGGGCATGCGTAATGGTCTGCAAGTAAAGGAAAAAATAATGACAGAAAAAAAGAATAATCCATGTGCGGACGGCACCTGCCGCGTCCCCACAAGCCAGCGCCTCCAGACTTTTGACACCTCCGCCGACAGCGGGGACATCGGTGCGTTGGTAAGTGCTACGATTGACGAACAGGAAATAAAGGTTCCCATGGGAACTACCATCCTCGATGCCGCCAAGTCGCTCGGTATCAGAATCCCCACGCTCTGCAACCACGACGATCTCTGCATCGCCGGCGTGTGTCGCATTTGCGTGGTGGAAGTCGAAGGTCAGCGGACACTCCAGGCCTCGTGCGCGTATCCGATAACCCAGCCGATTGTCGTCCATACCCACACCCGCAAGGTGCGACAGGCCAGGAGACACATATTGGACCTGATGCTTTCCGAGCATTACGGCGAGTGCTACGCCTGCTTCCGCAACAATAATTGCGAGTTGCAGGCCCTGGCCAAGGAATACGGCGTGGACTTTTTCCGCTTCGGCCATCCCGAAAAGCCGCGGCACACGATTGACAACTCCAGCTATTCCGTCATCCGGGACATGGACAAGTGCATCCAGTGCCGTCGCTGTGTGCGGACGTGTATTGACCTGCAGGAAGTCGGCGTGCTGGAAGCGGTGGGCCGCGGTAAAGACACCGCCATCGCCACGTATCTCGACAAACCCCTCGGCGACGTGGTCTGCATCAATTGCGGCCAGTGCATCAACCGCTGCCCGACCGGTGCGTTGCGGGCCAACGACTCGACCGACGAAGTCTGGGCTGCGATTGACGATCCGACCAAGCACGTCATCATGCAGACCGCTCCGAGTCCGCGTGCGGGTATCGGCGAAGAGTTCGGCCTGGAGCCGGGCACGCCGATGACGTGGCAGATGAACACCGCCCTGCGTCGCTGCGGGTTCGACATGGTTTTCGACACCAACTTCACCGCCGACCTTACGATTATCGAGGAAGGCACGGAGTTGCTTATCCGCCTGTACAAGAATCTCGTCGAGGGCGACGGCTCCATGCCCGTGCCGCAGTTTACCAGTTGCAGCCCCGGCTGGGTCAAGTACATCGAGCATTTCTATCCGGAATACCTGTCGCACGTTTCGTCGGCTAAGAGTCCGCAGCAGATGTTCGGCGCGTTGATCAAGACCTGGTACGCCCAGATTAACAATATCGACCCGGCGAGCATCGTCAGCGTCGCCCTCATGCCGTGCTCGGCCAAGAAGTACGAGTGCAATCGCCCTGAAATGTGCGACAGCGGCTACAAGGATATCGACTACGGCCTGACGACCCGCGAATGTGCCCAGATGATCCGCGAGGCGGGCATTGACTTGCCGGAGATGCCCAAGAGCGAGTTCGACGAGCCGTTCGGCACAGCCACCGGTTCGGGCATTATCTTCGGTGCCACCGGCGGCGTGATGGAAGCCGCCCTGCGAACCGTCCTGGAACTGGTAACCGGCAAAAAGGTCGAAGACTTCTACGAGCATGCCGACATTATCCCCGTTCGCGGTTTCGACGGCTGCAAGTATGCCGAAATCACCTTCCCCGACGAGCTGGGGCCTGTGCCGGAACTCATCGCGCACCTCGTGCCGAATTGGGACTGGCTAAAGGGCGTTACCGTCAAGGTCGGCGTAGCCCACGGTACTGCCAACGCCAAGAAGGTGATGGACGACATCAAGGCCGGCGGCAAGTTCAGCCAATGCCACTTCATCGAGTTCATGGCCTGCCCGGGCGGATGCCTCGGCGGCGGCGGCCAACCGATTCCCACGACGCCCGAGATTCGCAAGGCACGCGCCAAGGCGATCTACGCGGAAGACAAAGCCTACGGCGAAGCCGGCAAGGCCCGCAAGTCGCACGAGAACCCCGCGGTTCTGCGCGTCTACGGCGAGTTCCTCAAGGATGGCCCCTGCGGCCACCTGAGCCACAAGCTGCTGCACACAGAGTACACGCCGCGAGGCAAGTACATCGGCTGATTGCGGTTACATTTGATTAGTTAAAACAAGTGCCGGATGGGAAAATTTCCCATCCGGCATTCTTTATTGGGAGGTTACTTGGCGAAATTGATTTTTCCGAGGTTCCCTGTGTTTATTTGCCTCGAAATTTAGTATATTGCCGTTATGGAAGTAGAAGCAAAACTTGCCCTCGGGGATTGTTCCGAAGAGCTACGAAAATTAGACGAGAATTCGGTCGATTTGATAGTAACTTCGCCGCCGTATGCCGATCAAAGGAAGAATACTTACGGCGGAATTCATCCCGACAAATATGTCGAATGGTTTTTGCCGATTTCAGAAGAGTTGCTGAGGGTTCTGAAGCCCACCGGTACTTTTATCCTGAATATAAAGGAACGGGTCGTCAGCGGCGAACGCCATACTTATGTAATCGAGCTGATCCTGGAAATGAAAAAGCAGGGCTGGCTGTGGACAGAGGAATTTATCTGGCACAAAAAGAATTCATATCCCGGAAAATGGCCGAACCGGTTCAGAGATTCGTGGGAACGGCTCCTGCAATTCAACAAAAACAGAAAATTCAAGATGCTTCAGGAAGCCGTAATGGTTCCAATGGGCGATTGGGCAAATTCCAGGCTCAGCAACCTGAGCGAAACGGATAAACTCCGGGACGAATCAAAGGTCGGCAGCGGTTTCGGAAAAAACATTTCCAATTGGCTCAATAGAGATAAAGCATATCCAACCAACGTGCTGCATATGGCGACGGAATGTAATAATAAGGATCATAGCGCAGCCTTTCCCGAAACATTGCCCGAATGGTTTATCAAACTTTTCACGGAGGAGGAAGATTGGGTATTAGATCCCTTCATGGGTTCCGGCACAACCATCCAGGTTGCCCAGCGAATGCGACGGAATTCGATTGGAATCGAAATACAGGAAGATTATTACAACATGGTCGCCGAGAAAATGAGGGCGAAAGAACTCTTTTTGCTCTGAAAGCCGGGACTTATGAGATCAATCAAAATTGCTGATGTAAAAACATATGTTGCGAAACATATCGGCGGCTTTCACTCGAAGCGGCTACAGGGGCTGGAATCTCTGGATTTAAGTAAAATTCTCAAACGCAAAAATCCATACCTGTTCAAAGCCAAGAATATTTTGACGGCAGAGCAGTTGGTTCGCACGTTTCTGGATGCGTATTTGTCTTCACAGGAAGAAACTATCTTTGGGGATATTCTTGAAGACCTGGCGATCTTTATCAATGCACAGGTTTATGACGGGAGAAAATCATCCACCGAGGGCATAGACCTGGAATTTGATAGAGATTCAAAGCGTTATATTGTCTCGATAAAATCAGGGCCAAGCTGGGGCAACAGCAGTCAAATAAAGAGGATGCAGGATAATTTCAAGAAGGCCAAAAAAATATTGCGGACGGGTGGCTCAAAGCTGCATGTTGTCGCGGTAAATGGCTGTTGTTATGGGCGAGAGGGTAAACCTGACCGAGGCGATTATTTTAAATATTGCGGCCAGGCGTTTTGGGAGTTCATTTCGGGCAATGAAGATTTGTACGTGAAAATAATCGAGCCATTCGGCTATAAAGCCAAGCAGAAAAACGAAGAATTTCAAAAGAAGTATTGCCAGATAGTAAATCAGTTTTCATATCTGTTCATGCAGCATTTTTGCGTGGACGGAGTTATCAATTGGGAATCGTTGGTGAAATATAATTCCTCTTCGGAAGTTCCTGATAGTCTGTAGGCTATATGCCGCCACGCGTGGGCGTTTGGGTTACAGTTGTCTGTCGAGGCGGCGGTATTGGATTGCCTCAGCCAGGTGGTGCGACTGGATGTCCTGCTGGTTTTCCATGTCGGCGATGGTGCGGGAGATTCGCAGCACTTTATCGTGGGCGCGGGCGCTTAGGCCCAGTTCGCACATCGCCTGCTTCAGCAGCATCTCGCCGGCGGAGTCCAGCTTGCAATGCTCACGCACCTGCCGGGACGACATGGTGGCGTTGGTAGTGGTTGCGTCACCGTTGCCGCCGAAACGCCCCCGCTGGATTTCCCGCGTCCGCAGCACAGCCGAGCGCATCTGCTCGCTGGACAGGCCGACCTCCTGGCCGCGAAGCTGCTTCCAGGGCACGGGGGGTACTTCAACGTGGATGTCGATGCGGTCGATAAGTGGGCCGGATATACGGGCGAGGTAATTCTCGATCTGCCGCGGGCCGCATTTGCAGGGACGCTTCGGGTCGGTATAGTAGCCACACGGGGGATATAAGGTTTTTATATGACCGGTTACCGGTTGCGTTGAAATACCCCACAGGCCGATTTTAGCATTCTTGGCCTTTTGTTCAACTTCCAAATATGCCTCTACTCGGCTGAAAGGGTATTTCGGATAAGCTCTGGCCAAGCCTTCACTTATCATTACCAAACCAAAATCCCGACCATCAGGTAGTTCGATATACACTAAAAGTCGTTTGAAGTTTCCCCACTTCCCATGCTTCGGGTCCGGGTCGTACTGTATTTTTATGGTTTTGTCTAGTAAAAGTTCCTTTGCTCGTTTCGATGCTTCGAGGCCAAATGGTTGTACAGGTTTGAAAGGGTGAACGGTCTCCGGCGTGTCTATACCAATGATACGAACTTTGAGCGGGCCGGTGCCCGTATCTATCTGAATAGTATCACCATCAACTATTGCGAGTACCTTGTGAAGACTGTTATCAGGGGGGGCTATTCGCTGCTTAACGCTAAGCAGTTGCTCTTGGGGCTTGGGTGGTGGTTCTATATGCTGTGCTTGCTCAAGGTCGCGTACTCGCTCTGTCAGAATAACTACACGAAAGGATGAAAACAAGACACCCGCCGCGAGTAAGGACAAACACAATATCAAGGCAATGTTTTTTCGCATGGGTCGGCTCATCTAGGGGGATTGCAAACACTACACGGGCGGTAACGTTGTTTGGCTTTGCGCAGGGGCATCGGGATTTTTGACCTACTCAAATACCGACAGCCTGCACGATGATAGCATTTGCCTGTCCGGGTTACATAGACGGTGATCTCTTTGGTTCCCGAATCCGAATTGTCCTCTTGTTGACTAACGCCTTTTACCGATGATGATTTGAACCATCCGCTCTGGTCATCGCTCCGTAGACCATAATAAAGACCGGATCCAATAATTGACGCGCAAACAATGGCTACGAGTGGCCAAATGAGTTTGTTCCGCATTTTCTATCTCCTGAATGGACTATTATCTACGTCTTGGCTTGCTTCGGTAATGGCCTCTGACATAGGTGCCGTCTTTTCGATAGTATCCCCCGACATAAACGGTCTTGGGTCTGCCGGTGTTCCTACTTGTCTGACCGTAATAACTTCCGTTTTCCGCTACATGTGATTGTGCTCGTGATGTGGTACGAGAGGGCGAAGATGTCTTCGGAGTGGTTTTATATCTGACATAGGTGCCTTTTTTTCGATGTTTTGGCCTACTTCGGTAGTGGCCCCTGACATAGGTGCCGTCTTTTCGATAGTATCCCTTGACATGAACGGTTTTGGGTCTGCCGGTATTCTTACTTATCTGACCGTAGTAACTTCCGTTTTCCGCTACATGTGGTTGTACTCGTGATGTGGTACGAGAAGGCGAAGATGTTTTCGGAATAGTTTTAGAAGTGTAAGTGGGGAGCGGAGGTGCAGCGTTTCGACGTATTTCGTCTAAGGAAATCGGTTGCGAAGTGTGCCGGGTGGTTTCGACTGCCGCTGGTGCTTTGGTATTCCTAGCGGGATAGCGTGTTACTACTCTCCCAAAGAGACACGCAGTAACACCTATCGCAAAGACCGCTATACCGATCTCCCATCGTTTCACGGTACGCCTACCTTTCGCAGGTCAAAATTAAAACATGCTACTTAAAATACTATCAAATAATCGTTGTTTCTGTCAAGACAAAAGTCCTTGCCTCCATCATCTCCTTGGCCCATTTCAGCGGCGTCGGCCAGCCCGACGAGCTTGACTTCGCCCATTCCGCCCTTGGAGACGTCGGTTTCCACCTCGCAGGCAACGGCGTCGATGCCCTGGAGAATGCTCGAATGTACGCGTGCAATCATATGCTGCCTCCTGGAGCCTCTTTGGAACCTCTTGCCCGGAATTCGGGCGATACTATATACGCAAAAGAGTTAGGAAGATGTTAATGTATATTCTGTTGCCTTGCAAGTGTGAATTTTGTTTGATAGTGTTATGGGAACGGATATGACTGATGAACAATACATGTTGCGGGCGTTGGAGTTGGCTGGGCAAGGCCGGGGCGCGGTCGAGCCGAACCCGATGGTCGGCGCGGTAATCGTGCGCGACGGTAAAATCATCGCCGAGGGTTACCACCAGCGTTTCGGAGGCCCGCATGCCGAGCGGGTTGCCCTGGCTGCTGCTGAGCAGGCCGGGGCTGACGTGCGTGGCGCGACGATGTACGTTACGCTCGAACCGTGCAGCCATCACGGCAAAACGCCGCCGTGCGCCGACGCGATTATCGAGGCGGGCCTGGCTGGGGTGGTCGTGGCGATGGTGGACCCGGACACGCAGGTCGCCGGGCGCGGGCTGGAGAAACTCCGCCGGGCGGGCATTTCCGTTACGCAGGGACTTTGCGAGCGGCAGGCCAAGTTGCTGCTGCGGGCCTATATCAAACTTCGCACGCAGAGCCGGCCTTGGGTAATCTGCAAGTGGGCGCAGACGGCTGACGGCTATCTCGCACTGCCGGCGGATGCGGGGCGGTGGATTTCCGGGCAGGAATCTCGCAGCCGTGTGCATGAAATCCGCAGCTGGGTCGACGGCATCCTCGTGGGCATCGGCACGGTGTTAGCCGACGATCCGCTGCTGAACAATCGCAGCGGCGCCGGCAATCAGCCGGTGCGGGTCGTGCTGGACTCGCAACTGCGAATCCCCCGCGATTGCCAACTGATACGCACCGCCGATGAATCGCCGGTCATCATAGCGACGATGGCAGCGGCTGCGGAGCGATGGCGGCGGGAATCAATGTCGCCAGCCGAGCGGGCAGTGGAGATTCTCACGCTGAATCCGACAGCCGGTGGGGTGGACTTCGGGGAATTGCTGGACGAACTGGGCCGGCGGAACTGGACGTACCTGCTGGTCGAAGGCGGCGCGGGCGTCCTGCGAGACGTAATCGAAAACAACCTTGCCGACGAACTGCAAGTCTTCACCTCGCCACTTACGCTGGGGCAAGGCCAGGATTTGCCGCGATTCGACATCGCCGACGTCCTGGCTGGCAGTGCGTTCCGACAAACAGAAACCGAGACATTGGGCGAAGATAAGTTCACGCAATATTTGCGGACGGAACTATCGCTGTAGAGTGTGTGTTGGAAAGATGTTTCTCTGCACCCACGCGGGGACTTGTCCGCGTCCGCATGAATGATTTGTTAGCCAGTTCTCCCTGTGAACTGCCGTTCTTTGAAGTCTTCAGCCACAAAGAAAGAGTTCCCGATAACAAGAGCCGCTAGAGGAACCGTGTTTTCAATCCATTTCTGACCATTCCACCAGCAGGCCGGTCGTGACGCGAGAGTATTAGGCTTCAACCCTTCACTTGAGAGCACACGCGCATATGCTTCGATGAGGAACGTGGGGCCCTCTGCCAATAAACCAAAGCCGCCAGCCAAAAGGTCTAAATTGCTGTAGGAGTTGAAGAATTGCTCAAAGGGGATCCAGTTTCCTGCGATTTCACGGTGAGCGATGAGTAACCGTCCTATTGTTTCCGGTGCGGATTGAGGCGACCCACGGAAGTATAACTCTTGGCGGGCTTCAGTATGCTGCAGAGTGAGAACGTGGTCTCCCTTGTGTAATGCCAGGTCCCCGTCACCGTAGGACTCGGTGATTCGGTAGCTCCTCAACGCTTTTGCTCTCACTTCCCAATGGCTCCATGCTTCTTGCTCGTAGTCGCTCCAAATACTCATGCCAAGGATACCGTCATTGTCCTTGAAGCTGATCGAGTCGAGCCTCACAAACGAATCTTCGGGGGATTCGAGACTCTCAATATAGGATAGTAGTTTTTTAAGCCTCATATCTGGCCAACCCAATAATATACAACACGATTTTCACTGATTCTATGCTACACGATGCTAATGTCAACGAAGTGTTTCACTTGAAGTCCAGCCGCATAACCTACTTAATTATTCACATCGTTCGCCGCCGCGAAGATGTTTTTTTGCACCCACTGAAACTCTTTGATGATTCCTTTGACGATATCCGTTTTGCATTCCGCCGGGTTGCTCGTTCGGGGTGCCGTGGCGGGAGTGTAGCGACAGCCACGATGTTCCGCCGGCAGGACGTTCCATGTGTAGGTTTCGATTTCCAGGTGTGGGCAGATTCCGCTACGCAGCAGTTCGGCGAATTCGCCGGTTAGCATGTCGCTGGTACTGGCGAGGCCGGCGTATGTCTCGAAGAACAATGGCACATGAAAGTGTACCCGCCATTGCTCGGCAGCGGTTACGGCGGGGGCCTGGCTGGCAAACGCGTCTGACAAGTCGGGCAGGGCGATAGACTCGCCGGTTTCCGGCGAGCCGGCGCGAACCTGGTGCAGGTAGACTTCGTCCTGAAAAGCCCGCAGACGTTCGAGATTCTCCGGCGTTGGTTCAAGGCTAAGCGCGGAGCTTAGCTGGATTTTGGCGATGCGGATACCGGCGGCTTGCAGTTGGCGGAGGCTGTCGGGCAGGTTCTCGAATTCGACAGCCTGGTGCGCAGTGTCGAAACACACGCCGACATGCCGCC
>JAIORC010000174.1 GCA_021108335.1 Phycisphaerae bacterium | reverse complement strand
TCAAGACTCAGGCCCAGTTGCTCAACCTCGCGCGGTGTCAAACCCGCAGTGGCAATACATAATTGCCGCGAGACCGATACCCAAGCCGATTCATTTAGGCTCCTCGGTGGTATCATCAATCTTACTCCATACGTCTGCGCCGCCGTCGCCGGAATGAATTTCACCCCGTCGATTCCCTCGATGGCAATTATTAAGATGCAATTAGCATGCCAAACCAGATAAACACAAAACAATAGTACGTAACTGCTTTCGCCACAGGGCGTTAAGTGTTATAGTTCCGGCTGGCGGCATAATTCATTAAGGATATGTCGTGTTGCGAACTGCTTCATCTGCACCACCTATAACGGGCGGTTATGCTGCACATTGCAACATCAGATGAAACAAATCCAAAATCCGAATATCGAAATCCGAGACAAATTGTCGCCAAAAGACTTGGCTAAACGTCGCGTAGAAGCTATGGTGTTGACAACATGAGCATGGAGAAAACACCCCAAAAAGGACTGGGCCAGTTTCGCGATACCGTCGAGAGCATCTATATCGCGATCATACTGGCGTTTGTGCTACGAGCGTTTCTGGTCGAAGCCTTTGTAATCCCGACCGGCTCGATGGCAAATTCGCTGTACGGCGAGCATTATGTTTTGACCTGCCCCTGCTGCGGGCAGCAGTATGCTCACGGCTCCGCTCCCGAGCGGCGTGTTACTGGAACAAGACCCCCGCAGGCCCACTGCCCCAACTGTACGTATCAATATGCCGATTCCCAGAAATCACCGGAGGTCTTCAGCCGCGGCGGCGATCGTGTGCTGGTGCTGAAATATCTCTACAATTTCTCCCCGCCCAAGCCGTGGGATGTCGTGGTCTTCAAGAACCCACAGAACAATCGCGAGAACTTCATCAAGCGGCTGATCGGTTTGCCGGGCGAAACCATCGAGATTGTCCACGGAGATATCTTCGTAAAAGGGCCTGATTCGCAGAAGTTTCGCATCCGCCGCAAGGATAGTGTCGCCCAGAAGGCGATGTGGCTTATCGTGTACGACAACGATTATCCGCCGGATCCTATCTTGGTCAAAGAAGAGGGTTTAAATCCGCCGCGGTGGGAAAAAGGCCGAGGCGGCGTCCATTGGGAGATGGACTTGAAACCATACGGCAGGCGAGTGTTTGAATATAAGGGGGCTGGGCCGTTGGCGGAATTGCGGTTTGACCCAGGTGAGAACAACTTCCGTCCTTACAACAGCTATAACGCCCTGGAAGCGGATTCGCGGAGTATGCACGGCGATATGGACATCTGCACCGATTGGATATTGTCCTGCGTTCTGAAGCCCATTGAGCCAGGCGATTCGCAGGTGAATTTAACATTTGAGTGTTTCGGCGACCGCTTCCGGGCGGAGTTCAATACGTCGGGGGCGATTCGCCTGCTGCACCAGCCGCGAGGGAAACCCAGCGACAAGTGGGCCGAATGGGGCAAAGCCGACGTCGGGTCTTTTGTCGCCGGCGAGGGCAGGGAAATAGCCTTCAGCAACGTCGATTATCGCGCCAAGCTGTGGGTGGACGGCAAAATCGTGCTGGCAAGCAATGACAAGCACTATCCCGGCGATTACAAAAAGGCCATTCAACGCGTAACGATTCCCCGGCAGAGGCGGGAAATTGACCAGCGGATAGAGGATATCCAGTCGCAACTTTCATCACAATCCCTCAGCCCGGCGAAAAAGCAAAAACTCCAGGAACAACTGTCCGCCGACATAGACAAGCAGCGACACCTTATAACGCAGTGGGGATGGTACCAGAAGCCCGGCGCGTTCATATCGGCCCGTGGCGGCAAGCTGCAATTGTCGCACATCAAGCTCAAACGCGACGTGTATTACACCTGTCCGCGTCTGGACATACGGAATCTCGATGCTTCGGCAAATCCGATGTACGATTACCCACGGGAAATGTGGGAGATGTGGAAGTCAAACCATCAAGTACCCAATTCGTGGAAAAGGGACAGCCGGGGCGATTACCTTGCCTGGGGCACCACGGGCAATCCGATTAAGCTGCGGAGTTTCCCAGCCAATCACGACCTGGACGAATATTTCTGCATGGGTGACAACAGTGCCCAGAGTAACGACGGACGAACCTGGATCGCGGCGGCACCGTCGTTGCGATTGAAAGATAAAAACGGAAAGTTTCAATATCAGTTGGGAACCGTGCCGCGGTACAATATCATCGGCCGGGCTGTGCTGGTGTATTGGCCCGCGGGCTTTCCCCTGCCGGTTCTGCACTGGCCAATTGTGCCTGATGTTGGTAGGATACGCCTGATTCGATAAAATTCGAGGAATTCGACATATGATTCTGTTGCAAACGAAAAATCTGGTCAAGAAATACGGCGGGCGAACCGTGGTGGATCACGTTTCGATTACGGTCAACCAGGGCGAGATCGTCGGGCTGCTGGGCCGAAACGGTGCCGGCAAGACAACCACCTTCCGCCAGACTATCGGCATGATTACGCCCGAGAGCGGCACGGTGATGTTTGACGGCGTGGACGTTACGAATATGCCCATGTACAAGCGTGCCCGGCGGGGCATGGGATATCTTTCCCAGGAGCCGAGCATCTTCCAGCGGTTGTCCGTTCGGGATAACCTCCTGGCCATTCTCGAAACGATGCACATGTCCGCCGGTGCCCGCCAGGAGAAGTGCGACCACCTGCTGGAGCAGTTCGGGCTGACCATCCAGCAGAAACAGTTGGCCCGTACGCTTTCCGGCGGCGAGCGGCGAAAGCTGGAAATCGCCCGAGCACTGGTTACAAACCCCACGATGATACTACTGGACGAGCCGTTCAGCGGAGTGGACCCCATCGCCGTTGAAGACCTCCAGCGGGAAATCCTCGGCCTGCGGGATCGCGGCATAAGCATTCTGCTGACAGACCACAACGTGCGCGAAACGCTTACCGTTACCGACCGGTCGTACATCATGGACAGCGGCAAGGTACTCCGCGAAGGCCCGCCGCGGGAACTGGTCAACGACGATCTGGTTCGCATGACCTACCTCGGACAGACCTTCCGCGGAGACGAGTTCGACATCAAGGCCCGCAGGCGATAACCGGCGAAGCCGATTCCAAGCAGTATTTGAGGTTTCCAATATTTCTATGGCGAACAAGCGGGATTATTACGAAGTGCTCGATGTTTCTCGAGGGGCTACCGATAAGCAGATAAAAAGCGCGTATCGCAAGCTGGCCCGCAAGTATCACCCCGACGTAAGCAAAGCCCCCGACGCGGATAAAAAATTCCGCGAGGCGACTGAAGCCTACGAGGTGCTTTCCGACAAGGAGAAGCGCAAGACCTACGACCAGTTCGGCCATGCCGCGTTTGGCGGGCCAGGCCGAGGCGGCGCCGGGCCACAGGGTTGGCCGGGCGGCATGGGAGCTGGCCAGAGCGTTTCGTTCGACTTCGGCGACATTTTCGGTGGCGGCAGTCGTTCTGGCCGTAGCAGCGGTGGGTTTGCGGGCATGGGGCTGGACGAAATTCTAGAAGCGCTCGGCGGCCAGGCGCGGCGGCGGAGTACTCGCGGGCCGGCCGGACCGGCTCCCAAAGGCCGGGACATCGAGCACCGCGTCATGCTGGATTTTCTCCACGCGGTTCGCGGCACGACGACTTCGCTGCGGCTGGAGGCTACCGACCCGCACACCGGCAAGACGACCAACCAGACCCTCAGCGTCAAAATTCCCCCCGGCGTGCGGGACGGGCAGAAGATTCGCGTTCGCGGCAAGGGCGAGGAGGGCCCCGGCGGAGCGGGCGATTTGCTGATTATCTGTCACATCAAGAAGCATTTGTATTACCGGCGGGACGGAAATGACATTTACGTCGAGATTCCGATCGGCATTGTGGAGGCTGCCCTCGGCTCCAAGGTGGACGTGCCGACCATCGACGGCATGACGACGGTAACCATCCCGCCGGGCATATCCGGTGGGCGGCGATTGCGGCTCAAGGGCAAAGGCATCGCACCGCAAGGCAAAACCGACCAGCGGGGCGACCAGTACGTGGTCATAAAAATCGTTCCGCCGGAAAAAGTAACCCCCGACGGCAAAAAACTGCTGGAGGAATTCCGGGAAACAAACCCCTACGATCCCAGGGAAGGTGCACCATGGCTATAGAAGAACCCCAGGGAAAAAAGCAGGTGATTCGATATGCCTGCCTGGCTGTCAGCCTGCTGGCGATGGCGGGAATATTGGGCTGGATGACCTGGATTACTACCAGGCCCATGCCGGACGCCGCCGAAAAAACGCGCGAGCTTATGAGAAACCTTGCCGTCGCGGCGACGGCTACGCTGGCCATTACGCTTATCGCGCTGATGGGCGTTCTGCTGCGGTGGTTCCGCCACAGTTACGGCCTGCACGCCAAGCTACCCGAAACGACATACGTCAACGCCTGGGAAGAAGCCGGCCAAAGAATCGAAACCCCCACCGCATCCGACCTGCATCCCGACGACGAAGATGAAGACGAAGACGGCGGGGAAGACGACGATTACGAAGACGAAGATATAACGTAGAAACGCTCAAATGTTGGGTGGCATGGCGACACCGGAGGGGTCGCCATGGATGCGCCACAATTCCCGCGAGGCAACCATCCCAAGCCACCACGCGATACAAAAAACACATGGCTTGCAAGCAAGCCATGCCACCCAGTCTGTACGTTACTTCGATTTTTCGCCTTCATTAACCTGGTTTCCCCGATCTTCCTTCGCCGCCGGAGTTTTCGGCATGGACTGGCATAGCAACTTCCCGAGTTTGCGTGTAGCGTCCACAAGCCATTCGGGGGTTTCCTTGTTGGGAAGTTCTCCCAGAAACACGAATGCGATTTCCTGGGCCATCTTGTGGGAGCCTATGAGTGGACCATGCACAGCCACAAAACTCACCCACATCACATTTCCTTGCTTGTCGTACAGAACAATCCTGCACACCAGAGACTTCGCATGGGATACGCTAACATCTCCCCAGACCAGAAACTCCGCATTGTATTTCTTCGCGAGTTGTTTAGCAGTCAGCCCTCTTAAATCAAGAGTAGCTTGTTGTGAATCGACTGTTCCTTCAGGCAGCCCCCCCCACCTCCAGCCAACCACGCATTCGGCATAATCTTTCCATGCCTTGATCTTTTCCAGAGGATAGATGACCTTCATTTTATTGGCAGTCAGCGAACGAAGCCCACCGGTCACTTTTTGTGAAATCAGCATGCCAGCCAGCCCGCGAAAAATGTTCTCCACGTCGATTTTCACCTGTTCCTCCGGGAGCGTGTCCTTCTGCAGAAACCCTCTACCATAAAGGTTCTCTCTGGTAATTCCAGGCAACGAGACAAACCCAGGTGTCGGGCTCAGGGGGAAAACCACTATTCTGGCTTGGGAGGGAACATTGGGCTGTTTATGTGTTATGGTTCGGAGTTCATAATCGCTACATCCGACAAGCATACACATCACCAATATTGCGGTTTGTGCCAAGCCCAAAGCGGACAAGCGAACAGATGAAAATAGTGCCTTGATGACAGTCATGTTGTTCCTTTCTTATAACCTACAAACTACTCCGTTATATCGTAGCCGCGTTTGGTCAGGTATCTGCCCATCAGTACTGCGGCGATGGTTATCAGCGGTATGGACACCGCCAGGCGGACGGCTGTGAATTTCGCACCCATGAACGAGGCCTCGAACAGGGTCATCGGAATGCGGCAGATGCCCGAAAAACCGATATACGCGAAGGTTACGCCGAGCTTCGCGCCCTTTTTGTGCAGCGAGTAAGCCAGCGGGAAGGCAACGTACAGCCCGCCGATGGTCGTGCCGGCTAGCAGTATCGCCCACAGATAACCCCGAATTCCCGACCCATGCCCGAAATGCCTTATCACCATTTCCCGCTTTACCCACACGTCGAAGAGCGCGATCAGTACGAACGCGCACGGCAACAGTTTCATCATTTCCCACAGCGTCGAAGTGAACGTCGCGCCGATCTGCCGGCCTGGCTTGAAGTCCGCCATCAGCGAAACGCCCGCGAACACGGCGAAGCCGGCTATCAGGGCGAGATTCACGATTAATTTGCGTCTGGGTTTCACAGCCGAATCTCCCCGAACACCAAGCCGGTAACCACCGCGACGATCAACGCGACAGCCAGACAAACGCCGTTTCGCACAAGCGTTACCCCCCTGCCGAGATATCGCCGCTCCAGCGGATACGTCAATATCCCCACGTTCATCAGTGTGGTCGTAAAGGCAGAGAGCACCATGTACGGAACGCCCTTCCCCAGCAACGCCCCGCACAAGGGAAACGCGATAAAGCCGGGCATCAACGTTATGGAACCAACGACGGAAGCGATGGCAACGCCGAACGGCCCGCTGTTTCGCCCGAGCAATTTCCCGATGACTTCATTCGGCAGAAACGTGATGGAGACGGCGAAGAGAATGAGCATCACCAGGAAAACCGGGAGAACCTTGAAGAATCGCGTCGCGGCGATCTTAAACGCAGCCAGCGTTTTCTTGCGGCTGGCGATGACGGATACGACCAAGGCCGCGGCGGTTATGATGTAAAGGTAAATATGCATGCCGGTAGACTATTGCTGAAAAACGAAAAATAATACCCCGGAAAAAATAAGCATTAACACTCCCGTAACGATATAGAATATCGAAGTAATATTATTGGGTTTGATATTATTACTGATATAGTATTCGTTGATGCCGGCTACTATCTGCGGCAACAATTTCGAGTCTTTTGAATTTTTCAGCTTTATCTGCCCGAATCCAATCCAGGACTGGATTGCTATCTGTAGATTTGCGTTTATAGACGTAAGATTAATTACTGATAATTTCTCTTCAAAAGGTTGATTGTTTTTGTTGAGAGAAAAATGAATTGCGTCTCTAAACGAATCGCCTGACACCCCAATCGCCACGTATCCTTTCATTTGGAACCAAAAAAATACCAAAACGCATGCAGCCATTATTGCGTTAAAACACCAGACCATCCAAAGATTATCCATACTGTCCGAAATACCCTTGAATAACATATTTGCACTGGTCACGAATTGCGGAAAAAGTGCAATAACCATCAACACCAGGAAGTACTTTGCAGGCACGAAAACAGGTCTTTGGGACAAGACACCCTTAATACTGATGAACAGGATAAAACATGCCATTAAGATGAAGGTGAACAGGAATGGGAAACATATTTCCATTTATTTACTCCTTTGATCAGACGATTACTTCATCAATTGCATGACGAGATACGTTCCGTTACCGATGATTACCGCCAGCGGCACAGCCATCGCGAACAGTGCTTTGAGGACGCTGCCGCCCTGGATGTAGCCCGTCTCATCGATGGTCGGCGAGCCGGGCAGAGCGTCCATCATTACCGCGCAGGACGGATCGGCGGGATCGTACAGCAGCCGTTCGGTCTCCTCGTCTTCCAGTTCGTCCGTCTGGTGCGTCTTGGCGACGGCTTTGTAAGTCTGGCCATCATCGGCAACGAATTCGAAGGTGAGTTTGTATACCGTTTGATTGTTGATTTGGGTACGGGTGGGTTGCATATCTATCAGCACACCCTCGCCCTGCACACCATAGGTCAGCAGATGCACCGCCTTTCGGCCTTTCCGCAGACCGATGACAATAAACACCAGACCCACCAGCGGGAATATCAGCACGATCATATTCCAAAGACTCATCGGGCTGCGACGCATGCCCTTGATGCGGGAGAGTTCCGGCTTGCCCTGCGGGAATTCCAACGTAACAGACTTACCGGGCTCTAACTGTTCGCCCGACGCATACGAAACGTCCGAACGCTCCCGGCCGTCGGAATCGGTGAATGTGTAATGATTCGCGTAAATGGGCGTGTTCTCGGAAGTGTTCGAATTGTCCTTGGAGAAACTGCTTTCTTCGCAATGCGTAACCGTGCCCTCGGCAGTAGCCAACTGGCCCTGAAAATGAACCACGGAGTAATCCACGTTACCCACAAACGCCCACACAAAGAACATTCCAAACCCAAAAAACACCCAGCCAAACAGGCTTAAGTATCCGCCGAACAACACGTTACCGCGAACCAGCAGCGGCACATCCCGCGGCGGCGAGGCAAGATCGAGTATATTCATTCCCATTTACAACCTCCTATTATACATGATTACATTTCTGCTTCCTGCGTTTCCGGCTCGGCCTTGACAGCAGCAGCCCGGATTGCCCGGTAGAAGCACCAGCCCAGCCCGAGCGTTATCAGCCCCAGCATGCCGGCAATGATGATATACCCCGCAAGGGATAATTCACCATCGTACCGCTCGGCAGCTTTTTTAGCGATTTCCGCAGCCGGGGAGGCCTGCATTGCCTTCTGCCCCGCCACGAACATCGCCAGACCAAAGCCGGCTGCCAGCCCGAGACTCAACGTACCGACGCCGGCACCCAGCCGGGCCAGCATACTCGTGCGGATAGTCCTGGCCTCCAGGCGAACAACCGTCAGGCCACTCAGCAAAAGCGCCGCCAGCGCAAAGGCCGCCGCTACCGACGCATAGAAGGACCCGGAGGTGGAACATATCTCCACGCCCAAAATGCTGTAAGAACCCATGGTAGTAAATGCGGACAGGTAGGTCGCTGTCATCGCCAGGTGGAAGCCCCGCACTATGACGCCAATGGAAGCGATGCCCAGCAGGATGGAGAGAACGCCGACGGCCCGGCCGTGCGGCTTGTCTTCGGAATAGTCGTGGGTGATTGGCTCATCGGGGATGGCCGACTTGAACCGCAGGCTGCCGATTACGATAGCGAGAATCGGAGCCAGGCCCATTACGACCAGCCCCACAACCATGCCGATTTGAAATTCCCCAGTCTTGGGATCATTGAAGTAACCCTTGGGTTTGGTCATATCGTCATAGAGGCTCCACGCGAACAGCGCGGCCATCGCCACCGGGATAACCACGCGGATACACACCGTCCACCACGCGCCGATTTTCCAGTCGCTCCGCTCATTGGCGTGTTGCCGGAGACGTCGCAGCCGGAACAGCCAACCGAGCACAAGGCACTCCAGCAACGCAGTAAGCGCAATACCCCACGTGCCGTTGACGAAATCGTCAATCGTACCAATCCAGTTAAGCCCGCCCTTGAGGCAATAAAGTACGCCCGCGCCCAGGCCCACCAGGGAAATGCCGATGAGGGTCTTGTCGCGATTCCAGCCGGTCTTGTCGACTACGCTGGCCAGTATGCATTCGGTAATGCTGAAGGCAGAGTCTATCCCCAGCAGCAGCAGGCTGGCAAAGAACAGCGTGCTGAACCAGGCTGCGTACGGCAATTGGGCAAGTGCGTAGGGAAAAGCTACGAACACCAGGCCCGGCCCCTTGTCGGCAACTCCTTCTACCGGTACGGCGTTGCCGGCCTGTTGGGAGGCGTAGGCCATCCCGCCGAGTGTCGCGAAGACAGCCAGCCCCGCCACGAAACTCGTACCCAGATCAGCCAGGCCGATGATGCTTGCGTTGTTGTTCAGATCGCTCTTGCGGTGGAGGAAACTGGCGTAGGTAATCATTACCCCGAACGCCAGGCTCATCGAGAAGAACATCTGCGCGAACGCCTTCCGCCAGGTTTCCGGGCTGGCCAATTGCATCCAATCCGGTTCGAGGTAATACTCCAGGCCCTGCATGGCCCCGGGCAGAGTTACGCCGCGAATCGTCAAAATCAGCAGCATCACCCAGGGTATCGGCACGGTCCAGAGTACCACCTTGGAAACGAGCTTGACCCCACGAAAAATGCACAGGTACATCATCAGCCATGTAATCGCCAGCACCCCGACGATATGCCACTGCATGCCGCCGTAGCGACTGAGGTAGGTTTCCTTGAAGAATCCCTTCGCCTTTGTAACGCCTTCGACGCCCTGCCCGGCCCACGGCAGCGACCCGCTGAAGATGCCCGTTACCGAGTAGTACAGAAAGCTGAGGCAGTAGGCCAGAATCACCGCATAAAAGGTAACGATGATGAAGCTGAGTATGATCTGCCACCAACCCACGAACGCAAACTTGCGATTGGCCCGGCCGAACGCATCCGGCGTTGCCCGCTGGCTGAGATGGCCGAGCGAAAACTCCGCAATCAGCAGCGGTATGCCGATCAGCAGCATCGCGATTACGTATGGAATCAGAAACGCCCCGCCGCCGGTGGAGTAAAGCTTGTACGGGAATCCCCACAAGTTGCCCAACCCCACCGCCGAGCCGATGGCTGCCAAAACGAATCCCGCACGGCTGCCCCAATTTTCACGTTGCTCTTCCCGAAGTGACAATTCAGCCATGACCTGTTCCATTCACAGTTTATGCGCCATTCCTCACGGCGACAGGTGGCACAGGTTTGCAACCTGTGCAAATTCCCACGATATCGCGCGTCTATCTTTCATGGCCATCGGCTTTCGCCGCTGACCATGCCACCCGATATTTTTTTCTGGGCCAATCATGGCGACCCCTGCGGTGTCGCCATGCCACCTGTTGCCCGCAACTGTAGGGTGGGTGCTTGCACCCACGCGGAACGAAAAACACATGGCTTGCAAGCAAGCCATGCCACCCAAACACCCGGCTTTTCGGCAATTTTTACTTCCCGCCGTGCAGGCTTTTGTAGAGGTCGGCGAGGATGTTGCTTTCGATGTCGTGAAGCGGTTTTTCGTTGGTCCAGGAAACATTCTGCTCCGAGGTAGTGGCTGCGTCGAGGTCGCCGGGGGTTTCCGAACCGGGATCGCCGCTGTAGTTGGTGCGGTCGGTGCTGTAGGTCATCCGGCGACGGGCATGTGAACCCTGCCGTTGCTGCATCACCAACACGCGGGCGACAATCTGGCCGCCCTTCTGGAAGATGTGCATCCTGGCGACCTGGCGGGCGGGCGAGCTACCCAGCAGCCGCTCCCTGGAAGCGTCGGTATTCTTGGGCCGGCAGACGATCATGTTGTCGTTGACGTTGGTCTTGGTCGGATCGATGGAGTAGTACTGGCTCATGACCTGGCGGGCGGCGGCGAATGCCTGCGGATACGACACGTTGCCCATGCCCCTGGTAGTCCCCTGCCCCGGAGACAACTCGTCCTTGAGGTTTATTGTTCCATCCTTACAACCCGCGACCCAACCGGCAAGAATTATCGCGGCCCACAGTACAATTGTTCGTTTCATTTTTATCTCCCAGTTGTTTGGTAAATTTGCGGACAGAAGCAAATCCTGCCGCCACTCGTGCGTATCCTACATTATTTCGCGGTAAAACGAAAGCTCTACTCGACATCCTGGCCCGGCGAATAGTTCGGCGATTCCTGGGTAATTGCGATGTCGTGCGGGTGGTTTTCGGCGAGGGTAGCCGACGTAACCCGCAGGAAACGCCCGTTTTGCCGCAATTCCTCAATGGTGCTCGTGCCGCAGTGATCCATGCCGCTCCGCAGCCCGCCCACCAGTTGATACACATAATCGCCCAGCGATCCGCGATATGGAACCCGCCCGGCTACGCCTTCGGGCACCAGCTTGTTGCGTTCGGTAACATCGGCCTGGCTGTAGCGGTCGGCTGAGCCTTCGGCCATCGCGTCCATCGACCCCATGCCGCGATAGGCCTTGAACCGCCGTCCGCGATACAGCACGAGTTGGCCGGGCGATTCGTCCATGCCGGCAAAGAGGCTGCCCATCATAACCGCCGAGGCACCGGCGACGATGGCCTTGGTGATGTCGCCGCTGTGACGGATTCCGCCGTCGGCGATGACTGGCACGGACTTCTTGTCGGCAACCTTGGACGCTTCCCGGACGGCGGTTATCTGCGGCACGCCCACGCCGGTAACCACGCGCGTGGTGCAAATGGCCCCGGGGCCTATGCCGATACGCAGCCCGTCGGCACCGGCGGCGATCAAGTCCGCGGCAGCCTGGCCGGTGGCGATATTGCCGGCGACCACGTCGATGTCGTAAGCCGCCTTGATCTGCCGGATGGTCTCCATCACGATTTCCTTATGGCCGTGGGATGTATCCACGCAAATCACGTCCACATCCTTGGCAATGAGGGCTTCGACCCGCTCGATATCCATGACGCCGACAGCCGCACCGACACGCAGCCGCCCCCGCTGGTCGCGACAACTCTGAGGATACTGCCGGGTCTTTTCGATATCAGCCATCGTAATCAAGCCGGCCAACTTACCGTCTTCCACCAGCAGCAGCTTCTCTACCTTGCCGCGGCTGAGTATCTCCTTCGCTTCGTCCAGCGAAGTATTCGGCGGAGCGGTGATGAGGTTTTCTTTGGTCATCACTTCCGAGATAGGCTTATCTTCGGAAAGGAATTTCATGTCCCGTTGTGTGAGAATGCCCACGAGCTTCCCGCCGGCTTCGACGATGGGGAAGCCCGATACGTTATGCTTCTTCATAGCCTTGCGAACGGTAACGGTGCTTTCGGTGGGCGGCAGCGTAACCGGGTCGTTGATGATTCCGTTCTCGGATCGCTTGACCTTTTCCACTTCGCGGGCCTGGGCCTCGGCGGAGAGGTTCCGATGAATAAAGCCCAATCCGCCCTCCTGGGCCAGGGCAATCGCCAACGCCGACTCGGTAACCGTGTCCATCGGAGCCGACACCAGCGGAATGTTCAGGCGGATGTTTCGCGTCAGTTGCGTGGAGGTGTCAACCTCTTGAGGAACCACATTCGAATGGGCTGGAATCAGCAGCACGTCGTCGAATGTAATACCGTCACCAATGATTTTATCTTTCATACTTTCTCCAAAATTTCTTGAATTGCTCTAGTTTTATTCTGCCTTGGCGATTGAAGCAAGAGAAGGTTTGTGGAAAATGGGCAATTATGAATATTTGGCAGGACATGCAGGCACGGCTTGACGAATTGGCCAAGCGGGACTTACTCCGCAGCCCGCGGGAATTAAGCTCCGCGGCAGGTGAACGGGTTACAATAGCAGGCCGGGATGTACTCTGCCTGTGCAGCAACGATTACCTCGGCTTGGCAAACGACCCAGCCGTCCGGGCGGCAGCCGTCGAGGCAATAGAACGCTGGGGCGTCGGCAGTGGCGCGTCCCGGCTGATCAGCGGCACGATGAGCCCGCACGTCGAACTGGAACGCGCGTTGGCGGATTTCAAAGGCACGGAAGCCGCCGTCGTAACCCCTGCCGGCTGGATGGCCAATCACGCAGCCGTTACCACGCTGGTAGGCCCTGGCGATTTGATTCTCGCCGACAAACTCAACCACGCAAGCATTCTCGTCGCCGCCACTGCTTCCGGCGCTCGCCTGCGGACGTATCACCACTGCGACACCCAACGGCTGGAGACGCTGCTGCGGCGCCACCGGGCCAGCCATCGCCGCTGCCTTATCGTTACCGATTCGCTGTTCAGCATGGACGGCGACCTCGCGCCGCTACGGGAAATCGTGCGAATCAAGCAGCAGTACGACGCCCAATTGCTGATCGACGAGGCCCACGCCACCGGCGTGCTGGGCAGCGGCGGGCAAGGGGCTGGCGAACTGCTGGGCGTCGAGGGACAAATCGACGTAACGGTCGGTACGCTGTCCAAGGCTATCGGGACTGCCGGTGGGTTCGTAGCCGGGCCTGACGTTTTGATACGGATGATCCGCAACACAGCCAAGTCGTATATTTACACTACCGCCCCGCCGCCGGCGATATGCGCCGCTGCCCTGGCGGCGCTGAAGATTATCCAGACACAGCCACAACGCCGGGAAAAACTCCTCCAGTTGGCGGCGGATTTCCGCGACGGACTCCATGCGGCGGGCATGGATACGCGAGGCTCGGTCAGTCAGATTATCCCCGTGGTGGTCGGCTCCGCCGGCGAGGCTGTTAGCCTCAGCGAGATGCTGTTGGAAGAAGGATTCTTCATTCCCGCCATCCGCCCGCCGACCGTCCCGCCGGCTACGAGCCGGCTGCGTATTTCGCTATCCGCCAGCCATCATGCCGCCGACCTCGAACGCCTCGTGAACATCCTACGCGACAGGATTTAGTCGCCAGGGACAGCTGCCGCGAAGCAACAGTTTCTGGTAGGCCGGGTCTTGACCCGGCAATTGCATGGCACATGCAACAAGTTCGTCCAATTCGGGTCAGCCGTGGCGAAAAACACGTTTCCTCAAGGACGTGTTATCGGAGGGGATTTCCATAAAGAAGGCTGTCGCCTTCTTTTCGCCGGGTCAAGACCCGGCCTACAGAAAACGGGTAAAAACCGGAACCCAAAACAGGCACCCGGCGAGAGATTAGCGAACAAAAAATCTGCCGTGTTAATTAATGTCATCCGCGGAACACCCGATAATCAGATAGAGCCAATATCAACACCGATATCAATACCAGTGCAGAAAATGCTGTACCTGGTCGGACGGAGTGAGGTGTACCATGAAACTGAGTTTGCCGGATGAAATAATGCAACGTGCGGAAGTTACAGTTCAGGAACTGAGGCTGTCCCTGGCGATCCAATTGTATGCCGATCGCCGCCTCGATTACGACGACGCCTGTCAATTGGCGGAAGTCGTACCAGCCATAATGAATCGCGAACTTATCGGACGGGACTTGAGTGTACTGATTTACCCGAAAGTTGAACTTTTACAACGCCGCCAGGCCGGATGAAACCTGTTTCCGGATGCGTTCTGGGCACAAGTGGCGCGGGTTTCTGTTGACTTTTTGATTTACACGAGTGAGGGCTCGTTGGGAGGGAAGTCTTCGGATTGGGTCGCAGCCGCCTGGAGAATGTGCTCTGCGGAACAGGTTTCATCCGACATGGAGGTTTTGAGGGAGCCCTTGACTTTCGCGCACGTGCGGCGGACAATTTCAACCCATGAGCGCGTCGAATTCATCCATCCCCGTAATCGGCATCACCGGCGGAATCGGTTCGGGCAAGAGTACCGTCGCGGCGGAGTTTGCGCGCCTGGGTCTTGCGATAATCGATGCCGACGCAATCGGCCATGCGCTTCTGCGGAACGAGAAAGTTCGCCACCGGATACGCCGGCGATGGGGCGACGAAGTTTTCACCACCGCCGGAGAAGTAAACCGCACCGCCCTCGGAGAAATTGTTTTTGCCAAGCCAGCCGAGCGACAAGCACTGGAAGATATCCTGCATCCCGAAATGCGCGCGGAGATTATCAAGCGGATCGCCCTCGCCGAAACTGAGGGGTTTGTCGCCGTTGCCGTCGATGCGGCGGTATTATTCGAAGCCGGCTGGGACGATCTTTGCAGCCATACTGTTTTTGTCGACGCGCCATTGGAACAGAGGCTTGATCGCGTACGGGCAAGTCGCGGCTGGGATTCGCAAAAACTGCAAATTCGACAGTCTGCCCAGATTTCACTTGACAAAAAGGCACAACTCTGTTGTTATACACTAGTTAACAGTTCTGACGCATCCCATCTTAAAGAACAAGTTTGCCGAGTTTATCATCAGATCACCCGGAAGTAATATTTTTCCCGGCAGTTGTAACCATCGGCATGCTGGATGAGAAGCAGGGAATCCAAAGTTACCGTAATTCCATTCGCAAAACACTTCGCGGAATTAACTTCGCGAGTTTTGCGTTCCTAATGTCAAGTGGAGGCAAAAAGAGATAATGGCTAAAGAAGCGAAAAAGACCGTAAAAAAGACTGCAAAGAAAGCCGCCAAAAAGACCGCCAAGAAAACCGTGAAGAAAAAGGTGAAGAAGGCGGCGGTAAAAGCCGCTACCGCTACCGAAGAGCCTCTCTTCGAAGAAGTACAGACCACCGCCGCTGAAGTAAGCGAACCTGTCCAGGAAGAACCCCCGGCGGTAAAAGAGCAAATATCTGAGGAATCGCCAAAAGAGGCCGCCGAGCCGAAAGAGGCCCCCAAAGAAGACATACACGCCAAGTATGAGAAGGTCAAAAAAGGCAGCCTGCATATTACCGACCTCCAGGAAATGAGCGTCCCCGAGTTGCACGAGCTGGCCAAGGAAGAAAATATCGCGGGATACGTAGGCCTGGCAAAGCAGGACCTGGTATTTCAGATTATCAAGTCCCGCGTCCAGAAAAGCGGCATGCTTTACGGCGAGGGCGTGTTGGAAATCCTGCCCGACGGGTTCGGTTTCCTCCGCAGCACCGGCTATGATTATCTGCCCAGCCCGGACGACATCTACGTCTCGCCCAGCCAGATCCGACGGTTCGGCCTGAAGCAGGGCAATACCGTCGCCGGACAAATTCGCCCACCCAAAGAAGCGGAAAAATATTTCGCGCTGCTGCGTGTCGAAGCGGTCAACCACGAACCACCGGACAAGCTCGCCGACAAAGTAAGCTTCGAAGACCTCACCCCAACCTTTCCGGATCGGCGCATCTTCCTGGAATCGACCTCCGAGGAACTCAACATGCGGGTGGTGAACCTCGTTACGCCGATCGGGTTCGGCCAGCGAATGCTGATCGTCGCCCCGCCGCGAACGGGCAAAACCGTGCTGCTGCAGAAAATCGCCAACTCCATCACGTATAATCATCCCGATGTGTACGTGATTATCCTGTTGATCGACGAACGGCCGGAAGAAGTAACCGACATGCGGCGGAACACCAAGGCCGAGGTTATTTCCTCGACGTTCGACGAGCCGCCGACGCGGCATATCCAGATTGCCGAAATGGTTACCACCAAGGCCAAGCGAATGGTCGAATACGGCAAAGACGTGGTGATCCTGCTGGACAGCATTACCCGCCTGGCCCGCGCATACAATACCGTCGCGCCGCATTCGGGCAAAATCCTCACCGGCGGCATCGATGCCTCGGCCCTCCAGGCGCCCAAGCGATTCTTCGGCGCTGCCCGGGCAATCGAAGAAGGCGGATCACTGACCGTCATCGGAACCGCCCTGGTCGAAACGGGCAGCCGTATGGATGAAGTTATCTTCGAGGAATTCAAAGGCACCGGCAACAGCGAACTCTGCCTCGACCGCCGACTGGTGGACCGCCGAATCTGGCCGGCTATCGACATCGGCCGATCCGGCACGCGAAAAGAAGAACTGCTGCTCGACCCGACGGAACTGAAGCTGATCTACCGGCTGCGTAAAGTACTCGCCGAAATGCAACCGACCGAGGCGATGGAGCTGCTGCTCAGCCGGCTGGCCAAATGCAGCACCAACGCGGAATTCCTCATGGCAATGAAAATGGACTAAGAAATAATCCGTCAATTTTGATTCCGAAAGTGGCACAGGTTTGTAACCTGTGCCGCTATCTATTTCACTGCGAAAGACTACTGAAAGGAAACATAGCAAAATGGATTTCAAAGCGGTATTATTCGATCTGGACGGCACGCTTCTGGACACCCTGGACGACCTTGCCGATGCCGTCAACGCGGCGCTGGCGGGGCAAGGACTGCCGACGCATCCCGTCGAGGCCTACAAGATTTTTGTCGGCAACGGCGCGGTGACATTGGTAACCCGAACACTACCGGAAGATCAACGTACCGAGGAAAACATCGCCGCCTGCTACAAAGAATTCCAGGCGGAATACCAGAAGCGATGGGACGCCAAAACCCAGCCTTACGAAGGCATAGCCGATATGCTTACCGCCCTGACAGCCCGCGGCCTGAAGCTCACCGTCCTGTCCAATAAACCCCACGACTTCACGCAGCTCTGCGTTAAGCGATACTTCGGCGATACGCCGTTCGAGATTGTCCAGGGCGTTGCCGACGACTGCCTGCCCAAACCAGACCCCGCCGGAGCAAAGGCCGTCGCTGCGAAACTCGACATCTCACCGGAAGAGTTCCTCTACGTGGGCGATACGAATACGGATATGCAAACCGCAAACGCCGCCGGCATGTATGCCGTGGGGGTTACATGGGGTTTCCGATCAGCGGAAGAATTGACCGAACACGGCGCAAAAACGCTCATCGACCACCCCTCGGAACTGCAAAAACTGCTTTGATGTCCCATGAAAAGCTTTAAGGAGTAACGATTTATGGCGCTATTCGTAAACAAACAGAAAAAGGTACAGACGGAAGTATCCCGCTATTGCAGCCAGGTGGCTAACTGCCTGGACACCTTCCAGCATGCCCTCGAACAATACTGCAAAAATCCGGACAGAGACGCCATCAGGAAAGACGTCGCCGACGTCCACAAGGCTGAGAGCCTCGCCGACGATATCCGCCGGGATATCGAGGTGTTGATGTACAGCAAGGCCCTGTTCCCGGAATCGCGAGGTGACATACTCGGGCTGCTGGAAACGATGGACAAGGTGCCGAACCAGGCGGAATCAACCGTGCGGATGATTATGAATCAACACATCGTCATCCCGGAGACATATTGCCAAAAGGTACTCCAGCTTGTCGACGTAGGCTGCCGGGCCGGTAAGGCGATGATCGAAGCCGCCGAGAAGCTGTTTACCGATTACACCAACGCAACCGTCGCCATCGGCAAAATCGACGAACTGGAAAGCGAAGGCGACCGCATCGACGCCGAATTGATCGAACGATTGTTTTCCGACGATGATATCGACGGCTTCGACAAGATAATTCTTCGCGACCTCGTAAAACAAATCTCCCAGATAAGCGACCGGGCCGAGAACGTCGGCGACCGCATCCGCATAATCGTCGCCAAAAGGGGCATCTAAGATGCTTCCGCTTACCGGTGGATTGTATCTCGGCTGGGCGCTGGGCGCCAACGACGCGTCGAACGTTTTCGGTACTGCCGTCGCATCGCGTATTATCAGCTTCAGAAAGGCGGCTGTTCTCTGCGCGGTTGCGGTTGTCGTCGGGGCGATGCTCCAGGGCGAGAGCGGAATTCACACACTCAGCGGCCTGACTGCCCAGACCATGACAACTCTGGTGATCGTATCCGTCGCGGCAGCGTTCAGCGTAACGCTGATGACAATCCTGCGGCTGCCTATCAGCACGTCCCAGGCTATCGTCGGGGCAATTGCGGGCATAGGCCTGGCCACGGACAGTATGAACTGGGGCGGGCTTGTCAAAGTCGTAACATGCTGGATAGCCACGCCCATCGGCGCGATGATTATCGCGTGCGTCCTTTACAAAATCCTCGGAGCCGTTATCCACTGGATACCAATGAGCATGCTCACGCGGGACAAAATTCTCTGGAGCGGGCTGATTGTCGTCGGCACGTATGGCTCGTATGCCCTGGGGGCAAACAACGTCGCCAACGCCACGGGCATTTTTTCCGGGATGCTGCCGGGGGTTTCCGACTTTCAGTTGGCGACATGGGGCGGGCTTGCAATTGCCGTCGGCGTAATCACTTACAGCAAGCGGGTGATGATGGCTGTCGGATCGGGAATCATGCGGATGGACGCGTTTACGGCGTTCGTAGCGGTTTCGGCGATGGCTACGACGGTTCACGTCTTCGCCGTCATCGGCGTGCCGGTAAGCACGTCTCAAGCGATTGTCGGGGCGATTATCGGCATAGGGTTGATCCGCGGCGTTCACGGGATTAAGTTCCGGGTTTTGCGGAATATCGCGGCTGGCTGGTTTTTGACGCCCGCGATATCGCTGATTCTGACCGCCGCCGGCTACGCCATTTTCTGCCGCGTGAGCGGGTGATTCGTCGCCACGAGAAATCGTGCCGCCCAAACCAAAACAAATCCGAAATCCGAATATCGAAGGGTGTCGCGAAGCAACCGTTTGGGGTAGGCCGGGTCTTGACCCGGCAATTGCATGGCACATGCAACAAGTTCGTCCAATTCGGGTCAGTCGTGGTGGAAAACACGTTTTCCCAAAGACGCACATCGGAGGAGGTTTCATGAAAGAAGGCTTCGCCTTCTTTTCGCCGGGTCAAGACCCGGCCTACCAAAAACGGGTAAAAACACATGGCTTGCAAGCAAGCCATGCCACCCAAACCAAATCCGAATATCGAAATCCGACACCCGAAGCCAGCCGCGAAGCGAAACAAACCGTGGATTGTGTGAAATTCTCTTGCCTGCCGGCCCGGAATTCTTAAGATAAACCATTTCACGCAACAGGCTGGAGTAGTCTGCGAATTTGTTTTTCAATGTATCGATAAAGACAAAGGAGACATTACAAGATGCCGGCAACAAAACCTTCTGATATTCGTAACATCGTTCTTTTGGGTCATGGCGGGGCGGGCAAAACCACTTTCGCCGAAGCCATTCTGCTGAATTGCAAGGTTACCACTCGCCTCGGTTCGGTCGACGACGGCTCAAGCATGCTGGACTTTACCGAGTTGGAGAAAGACCGCAAGCATTCGGTGGACCCGAGCCTTGCCTACATTGATGTCGCCGGCAAGACCATTAACATCATCGACACGCCGGGCTATCCGGACTTTGTCGGCGGGGCGCTTACCTCGATGGCCGGTGCCGACGCAGCCGTTATCGTAATTTCCTCGGTACACGGTATCGAAACCAACACCCGCCGCATGTACAAAGCCGCCAAAGAAGCCGGCCTGCCCATCTGCTTCGTAATCACCAAGATCAACAGCGAGAACATCGACCTGCACGCCCTGATGGACGCCCTGCACGAAACGTTCGGTCATGAGTGCCATCACATGAACCTGCCCGCCGACGGCGGAAACAAAGTAATCGACTGCTTCACCAACACCGAGGGCGACAGCGACTGGGGCAGCGTCGCCAAGGCCCACGAAGAACTTGTCGAGAGCGTTATCGAATCGGACGAGGAAATGATGGAAGCCTACCTTGGCGGCGAGGAAATTCCCGCCGAGAAGCTCGGCGCAGCCTTTGGCTCGGCGATGGAGGAAGGCACACTCGTGCCGGTGTTCTTCACCTCCGCCCGTAACGACGTGGGCATTACCAAATTCATCGACGCGGTAGCCGGCTACTTTCCCTCCCCGGACATAGCTCCCGCCCGCAAGGTCAAATCCAGCCAGGCCGAGGACGCCGAAGACGTCGCCGTTACCGCCGACACCGACAAACCGTTCGTCGGGCATGCGTTCAAAATCACGACCGACCCGTTCGTCGGCAAGCTGGCCTGGATTCGCATTCTCCAGGGCACGGTCAAAGGCGATACAACCTATCATCTCCGCGACGAAAAGAAGACCGTCAAGGTCGGCCATCTCTTCAAGATAATTGGCAGTGAAACGAAGGAGGTCAAGCAGGCCGTCGCCGGCGACATCATCGCCCTGGCGAAAGTCGAGGAAATCAACCGCGGCGACGTGCTGCACGCCGACGCCACAGCCATGTACTGCCAACTGCCCAAGACGCCCACGCCGATGTTCTCCCTGGCGGTAACCCCGAAAAGCCGCGGCGACGAGCAGAAAATCTCCGAAGCCCTGCACCGCCTGATCGAGGAAGACCCCACATTCGTAACCACCCGCGACTCCCAGACGCACGAAACCGTCATCAGCGGCGTCGGCGACCTGCACCTGCGGATGATGCTGACGAAAATGAAGCAGCGATTCAACATCGAGGTGGACACCAAGCCGCCGAAGATTCCGTACAGGGAAACCATCACCGCCAAGGCTGAGGGCCATCACCGCCATAAAAAGCAGACCGGCGGTGCGGGCCAATTCGGCGAGGTATACCTGCGTGTCGAGCCGCTGGAGCGAGGTGCCGGCTTTGAATTCGAGAACGCCCTGTTCGGCGAATCGATTCCGCGCCAGTATCTCCCAGCCATCGAGAAAGGCATCCGCGACGTCATGGGTGCCGGTGCTATCGCGGGATATCCGATGCAGGACATCAAGGTCAGCGTTTACGACGGCAAGCACCACCCGGTGGACTCGAAGGAAGTCGCCTTCCGCGCCGCCGGTAAGTGGGCGTTCATCGACGCGGTGGAGAAGGCCAAGCCGGCCCTCCTCGAACCATTCGTCGATATGGAAATCACGATCCCGGCGAATTTCATGGGCGACATCGCCAGCGACCTGTCAGGCCGGCGCGGGCGTATTCTCGGGCAGGACATGCTGCCGGGCAATATCGCGTGCGTCAAGGCCCAGGCGCCGCTGTCGGAGGTCATGCAGTACAACAGCCAGTTGCGATCCGTTACCGGCGGGCAAGGCAGTTACGCCATGGAACTCAGTCATTACGAGCCTGTCCCCGGCAACGTACAGCAGCAGCTCGTCGCCGCGGTGAAGAAGGCCAAGGAAGAAGGCTAATAACGCAATTCGCCCGGTTTGCAATTTTTGGAGATTTTCGTGGTAAAAAAATCTTGCAGGCCGATTGAATCGGGCTATAATGTGCGACTCGAAAGTTTTGCGAGCGAATTGGTTAGTATAATGTTGTCCGCTTTGCGGATGATAATAGAAAGGTTTTAAAAATGCCTCGTGTATGTCCATTTACGGGTAAGAAGACAACAGCCGGCAACGCGATCAGTCGTCGCGGTAAGGCCAAGTACCTTGGCGGCGTGGGTAAGCGTATCACCAGCCGAACCAAGCGGAAATTCAAGGCCAATATGCAGCGCGTGCGTGCGTTGATCGACGGAAAGGTCGTTCGCATCAACGTTTCGACCAAGGCCATCAAGATGGGCCTTATCGTCAAGCCGCCCAAGCGGGACTGGACGCCGGAAGAAGCGTAACCCCGGCCGGCTGCGCGGGTTAACACCCGAACCTTATCAATACGAATCAAGCCTGCGGAATGAATTTCCGTGGGCTTTTTTTTGTGGATTTCACTCCTCCGAAGAAAAAAAATCGCTTAATTGGGGGTTTTTTCCGTCTTTGTAGTTGACGTATCGAAAAAATACGGTATAAATGTTCTTAGGCTCCTCGGTCATTAAGGTTTTACCTCCAATGGCTGAGATTTTGAGCGTCGGACTCCCCTCCTCCGACGCTCTTTTTTTTATGGTTTTTCCCCGATTCCCAGTTCCTGTTTTTACCCGTTTTCTGTAGGCCGGGTCTTGACCCGGCGAAAAGAAGGCGACAGCCTTCTTTATGGAAATCCCCTCCGATAACACGTCTCTGGGAAAACTGTGGTTTTCACCGTGGCTAACCCGAATGGGACAAACTTGTTGCATGTGCCATGCAATTGCCGGGGCAAGATCCGGTCTACCAGAAACTGTTGCTTTGCGGCACCCTTCGGATTTCGTATTTGTTTTGGGTTGGGTGGCAAGATCCCTTGGGGACCGTGTGTTTTTCGTTGCCGCGCCTCGCTACGGTCTGATGATAACTTCTGTGCCGTGGGGGATTTGGGGGAACAGTTCGCGGATGTCGTTGTCTTCCAGGGCGATACAGCCCAGCGTCGCCCTGCCGCCGAGCCGCCGGCCATGTATCATGATTTCGCCGCCGAGTTTCGTATTCCATGGCGGCTGGGCTTTGCGGCGTATCGCCCGGACAATCTTGTCGTGCTGTGCTCGCGTAATCTGCCCTGCCCGCAAGCCCCGCTTGGCATCTTCGATATCTGGATAACTCAACCCCAGCGACAGGATGTACTTCGACTTGAGATTCCGCGTACAAACGTAGAATCGGCCTTCCGGCGTTTTGAGATCGCCTTCGCGAGTTTTGTCTCCCTGGTTCGCGCCAACCGCGGCGGGATATTGCTTTACCGCGCGTCCGCCGTCCAGCACGGTCAGCCGGCGCTTCGATTTCTCGATCAAAATGCTCGGGCTAACCAGCCGCCCCAGCGGAACATTTCGCAGCCGCGACCTGACGCCAGCGGAAGCCGCCTCCGCAATGCCCGGAGATTTTTCAGGCCCGCCTCTCGCCCCGGAAAGAGTTTGCGGCCCGGCGGCGGGTACACCCTGCCCCGGCCCGCCAACCCCGGCCGACGCCTGGGACTTGCGGTAACCCACCAGGCACACCAGCCCGATCAAAATGACCATCAGCCCCGCCACGAGCATGGTAAACGCCTTGTCAGGCTTATTCGAATCGGTCATGATATTCCTTTTCCGTATCCCCGGCCGGCTGGCGGAAAACCTGTTATTCCATTTGTCCGCCGAGTTGGTTATTATCCTCAATACGGTTGCAAATGACAATTCAAAACAGGAGAGCCGGATGAATCGAACGAAAATCAAGCAGGCATTGACCCAAACGCCCGTTGGGCAGGACATCACCATTGGCGGCTGGGTACGCACGGTACGCCATTCCAAGGGCGGCTTCAGCTTCATCAGCCTCAACGACGGCTCGTGCTTCGCGCAGATACAGGTCATCGCCGACAAAGACCTGCCCAATTACGAAAGCGATATCGTCAGCCTGACGGCGGGTTGTTCGGTCGTCGTAACCGGCGTGCTCGTCGAGAGTCAGGGCAAGGGTCAGCGCGTCGAGCTGCAGGCTGGCGAAGTCCGCCTGCTCGGCGCAGCCGACGCGGAAAAATATCCCATGCAGCAGAAGCGACACACGTTCGAGTATCTCCGCACCCAGGCCCACCTGCGGCCGCGGACGAACACCTTCGGCGCCGTCGCCCGCGTGCGGAATCGCATATGCTCAGCCATCCACGAATTCTTCCAGCAGCGGGATTTTCTGTACGTCCACACGCCAATTATCACCGCCAGCGACTGCGAGGGCGCCGGCGAGATGTTCAACGTTACCACGCTGGAGGCAGCCGCGCCGCCGAAGACGGACGACGGGACGATTGATTACGATCAGGACTTCTTCTCGCGGCAGACGTTTCTGACCGTCTCCGGGCAGTTGGAGGTCGAGCCGTACTGTTGCAGCCTGGGCGACGTGTACACCTTCGGGCCGACCTTCCGGGCGGAAAATTCCAACACGCCGCGGCACCTGGCGGAATTCTGGATGGTCGAGCCGGAGATGGCTTTCTGCGATCTGCAAGGCGACGCCGACGTGGCTGAGGAAATGCTGAAGCATATCTTCAAAACCGTCCTGTCCGACTGCGACGAAGACATGGCCTTCTTCAATCAACGCATCGACAAAACCGTTATCGAAACCCTGCAACACATCGTCAACAGCGACTTCGTCCGCCTGCCGTACACCGAAGCGGTCGAGATTCTCGAAAAGGCCGGCAAACAGTGGGAATACCCCGTCGGCTGGGGCACAGATCTGCAAACCGAGCACGAGCGATACCTCACCGAAGAGCATTTCAAATCGCCCGTCATACTCACCGACTACCCCGCGAGCATCAAACCGTTCTACATGCGGGTAAACGAACCCGACGCCGACGGGCGGCAAACCGTGGCTGCCATGGACGTGCTCGTACCGAAAATCGGCGAGATTATCGGCGGTGCCCAACGCGAGGAGCGGCTTGACGTGCTGGAAGGCCGAATGGACGAGTGCGACATGAACAAGGACGATTACTGGTGGTACGCCGACCTGCGGAGATACGGCACGATACCGCACGCCGGCTTCGGTCTGGGCCTGGAGCGATGCGTCCAGTTCTGCACCGGAATGGCCAACATCCGCGACGTAATCCCCTACCCCAGAACGCCCCGCAACGCAGATTTTTGAGCCAGCCTGCGGCTTAATGACTAATGCCTAATGACCAATGTCTAAACAACAACGTTTGCTCGCGTTGGGTGGCTCGGGAGGGACGCCCTAATCTCCTGGATGGGTTTCCGAAAACAACCGGACCAGATCAGGCTCCTGTATACTTATGCGGCCGTAGTCAGCATCAATCATGATGTTGCGACACGTGCAATGCACGCTGTCTTCCGGCAAAGAGGGGATGACTTCGCCACAGTTGAGGCATTCGTAGGACAGCGATTTGCTCGCCGGGAACCCCTTTGACGGGTTAAACTGGTGATATTGCCGCTTGTTGTTGGTCATTTCATTGGCCTCAGATAGCTCACCTACACCCACACGAATCAAATCCTTCACATTTACAGCAGTTCTTTCCGGCTGCGACTTTGGTATATAAATATCAACCATAAAACCAAACCGCCCTATATCTTTCAGCGTCCATTTGGCACCAATTGTTCCAAGCAAAAGTTTCTTCACATCACTATCACCTTCGCCCAACTCTTTCGGTAACGCCGGAGACACCCTGACATAAAACAGCTTCTGTCCCGTTGGTTTCGCTTTATAAGTAGCTATATACTTACATTTACGCGGCCCCCAAGGCTCTCCCCAATCCTGTGATGACAAGAAAAATTGACGTTCCATTTTGGGTATCCATTTAAAAAACAGACAAGGGTTTATCCAACATTGTTATGGATTCAATTTCTATTTGTTTAGCATGTAGGTTATGCACGGCACGAATGGTCTTCCCGGTTGTTTTTTAGACATTAGACATTGGTCATTAGACATTAGCCGTAGCCCGGCAGGCTACGGCTCGATGAACATCCAGAGTACGTATCTCGCGGAGAACAGTACCGCGACTATGTATACCATCAGCGGGCATTGTTTGGCCCGGCCGGTAAAGAGCTTGCCCACCGCGTACGAAATGAACCCCGCCGCGATTCCGTGCGAGATGCTGTACGTCATCGGCATGACGATGAGCGTCAGGAATACCGGCAGATATTCGGTGGCGTCGTCGAAGTTGACCTTGCGGAGCGGCTTGAGCATCATCGCTCCGACGAATATCATCGCCGGGGCGACCAGCGGGTATTTGAATACGTCGGGGTCGATTTCGACCCCTTTGCCGATTACCTGAATGATCGGCTGAAAGAATATCGCCGCAGCCATCAGTACACCGGCGGTTATCGCAGCCAGTCCCGTCCGGGCACCGACCGCCACGCCGGTAATCGACTCGATATAACAGGTAACGGTGCTGCTGCCGAGCGTCGCGCCGACAATCGTGCCGGTCGCGTCGGCAGCCAGGGCACGCTCGGCCTTGGGCAGCTTGCCGTCTTTCATAAGCCCAGCCTGGCCGGCTACGCCCACCAACGTGCCGATCGTGTCGAACATGTCCATCATCAGCAACACGAG